>NZ_CAXTAZ010000056.1:0-32485 GCF_964242715.1 uncultured Enterovirga sp. | reverse complement strand
CCGAGATCGATGCCGTTGACGATGTTGCCCCATTGGTCGGAGCCGCCCATCTGCATGCGGACGCCGTAGCGGCGATGCAGCTCCACGAAGTCGTAGGATTGGAGAAGCATGTAGTTGAATTCGATGAAGGACAGCTCGTGATCGCGCTCCAGCCGGAGCCGCACCGAATCCATCGACAACATGCGGTTGATCGAGAAATGGCGTCCGACGTCGCGCAGGAACTCGATGTAGTTCAGCGGTGTCAGCCATTCCGCGTTGTCGGCCATCACTGCCTCGTGGCCGCTCTCGCCGAAGCCGAGAAAGCGCGAGAAGACCCGGCCGATCCCAGCCTTGTTCGCCTCGATCTGGTCGAGGGTTAGGATCTTGCGCGTCTCGTCGCGTCCCGACGGGTCGCCGACGCGGGTCGTGCCGCCGCCCATCAGCACGATCGGCCGGCCGGCCCTGGTCTGCTGCAGCCAATGCAGCATCATGATCGAGACGAGGTGGCCGACATGGAGCGAGGGGGCCGTGCAATCGTAGCCGACATAGGTCGTGAGCCGGCCCTCGCGCGCGAGCGCGTCGATGCCGCCGACGTCGGAGCTCTGGTGGATGAAGCCGCGCTCGGTCAGCACGCGCAGGAAGTCGGAGGTGGGGGCGGTCATCGCGGTCGGTTCTCGATGGGAGGCCGGGCGTGTAACAGCTAAGCGATCGGATTTCGACGGCAGGCACGCGCATGAGGCGCTTCATCGGATTGATGAGCGGAACGTCGATGGACGGCGTCGACGCGGCGCTTGTCGAGACGGACGGACATGGGATCAAGGTCGTCGCGAGCCCGAACGGCCATGTCGAGATCGTCGGCGGGACGCACGCGATCGACTATTCCGAGTCCGAGACGAAGCTCCTCGTTCGCGCCAAGGAAGAGGCCCGGCAGAGCGTGACCGAGCGCGGGCAGCGGCCGGGCTGCCTCACTGAAGCCGAGGCCTTCGTCACCCGTATCCATGCCGAAGCGGTCGAGGCCCTCCTCGCCCGGGAGGGGCTGCGGCCGGAGGATATCGCGGCGGTCGGCTTCCACGGCCAGACCGTCCTGCACCGGCCCGAGGACCGGCTCACCGTGCAGATCGGCGACGGCTCTGCCTTGGCCAAGCGCCTCGGCATCCCGGTCGTCTACGACTTCCGGGCCGCCGACGTCGCGGCGGGCGGGCAGGGCGCGCCTCTGGTGCCGGTCTTCCACCGGGCGCTGGCGGAAAGCTCCGGCTATGGGTTGCCGCTTGCCGTCCTGAACATCGGCGGGGTCGCGAATGTGACGCTGATCGGGCCGGGCGATGAGCTGCTCGGTTTCGACACGGGCCCCGGCAACGCCCTCCTGAACGATCTGTTGGTCGAGCGGCGGGGCGAGCGGCTCGACCGAGACGGCGCCACTGCGGCACGCGGCGTGGCGGATGAGGATCTCGTCGGCTGGATGCTGTCGCATCCCTATTTTGCGACATCGCCGCCGAAATCGCTCGACCGCGACGCGTTCTCGCACCGGATGGTGGCGACGCTCGGTGTCGAGGATGCGGCCGCGACGCTCGCCGCCTTCACGGTCGGCGCAATCCGGCTTGCGTTACGATGGGCGCCCGAGCCGCCCCGGCGCTGGATCGTCGGGGGAGGCGGAGCCAAGAACCCGTACCTGATGGCAGGTCTGCGGGCGGCGCTGCAGACGGAGGTCGTCTCGGCCGACGAGATCGGCTGGTCGACGGACTTCCTCGAGGCCCAGGCCTTCGCCTATCTGGCCGCGCGCCGGCTCAGGGGGCTGCCGATCACCTTCCCGGGCACTACGGGTGTCGCCCAGGCGATGACGGGCGGGGCATTGGCAGCGCCGCGGTGACACCGGGCACCACGTCAGGTCGCCAACGCCCCGAGCAGGATTGAGACGGACACACCGCCCAGCACACTGCGGACCGCATGGAGCCGGCCCCAGCGTTGAACGAGCGAGCGGATCGAAGAGCCTGCACCGCCGGCTGGAAGGGCCTTCAGCGCCCGGTTCACTGGCATGATGACGACGACCGTGAAAGGCCAGTTCGCCAGCAGCACCAGCCCGCCCAAAAGGTAGGCCGGTCTTCCGGTCTGCCACCAGGCAATAGCCGCCAGCATGAAGCCGAGGATCGCAAGCGAAGCCTGCATCACCTGGCCTCGCTCATAGGCAATGGCCCATTCGCGCAGGAGCGAAACGTCGTCGAGCGCGAGCCGGGCTGGCTGTTCGGCGACGTTGATATAGATGGCGGCCCCCGTGAAGAGGGAGGCGGCGACGAGGGACAAGAGGCCCGCGATCATCGCCGGTTCCTCAGCGAGCCCCCCGACCTAAGCTGCCGCGTCTTCCCGCTTGCCCAGGCGCTTGTCGAGATAGGTGTCGACCGTGGTCATCAGGTCGTCGACCTTGCCGTCGAAGAAGTGGTTGGCGCCGTCGACGAGTTGGTGCTCGATCTGGATCCCCTTCTGCGTCTTCACCTTCTCGATCACGGCCATCACCTCGCGATGCGGGGCGACCCGGTCCTCGGCGCCGTGGACGAAGAGGCCGGAGGAGGGGCAGGGCGCCAGGAAGGTGAAGTCGAACCGGTTGGCCGGGGCGGCGATCGAGATGAAACCCTCGATCTCCGGGCGGCGCATCAGGAGTTGCATGCCGATCCAGGCGCCGAAGGAGACGCCCGCGATCCAGCATGTGCGGGCGTCCGGGTTGACGGACTGAGCCCAATCGAGCGCGGCGGCGGCGTCCGACAGCTCGCCCTGGCCGTGGTCGAAGGATCCCTGGCTCCGTCCGACACCCCGGAAGTTGAAGCGGAGCGCCGAGAAGCCCCTGTTCAGGAAGCCGTAGAAAAGGTTGTAGACGATCTGGTTGTTCATCGTCCCGCCGAATTGCGGATGCGGATGCAGCACGATGCCGATCGGCGCGCCCTTGTGCTTGGCGGGCTGGTAACGACCCTCGATGCGACCGGCGGGACCGGTGAACATCACCTCTGGCATGCTGCGAACTCCGATGCGGTCCAGCGCTCGAACCAGGTGACCGACGGCCAATGCGGCGCGCCTTGACTTCCCCGGGGGGAGGTCCCAGAACACCTTAGAACGGTTCTAACGACTTGGAATGGTTCTAAACTAGGTCTCGCCAACCCCACCGGCCTGTGCGCAATGGCAAGCGGAAGGGTGTCGAGGTGACCTGTTCGATATCACGTCTTGAGGGCGTGATTGCAAGTTTTTCGTGAGCCGGCCTGGCCGTTCGCCTCGTCGGTCGCGCCTCGGGACCATCGCTGCCGGATGAGTGTCGCCCGCTCCTATCTCGACCACAACGCGACCGCGCCGATGCGGCCCGAGGTCGTGGCGGCGTGCCTCGATGCCTTCCGGGTCGGCAATCCCTCCTCGGTGCATGACGAGGGCAGGCGGGCGCGATCGCGAATCGATGCGGCACGGGCGAAGGTTGCGGCGCTCGTCGGCGCACAGGCGAACGAGGTGACGTTTACGAGCGGCGGGACGGAGGCCAACAACACGGCTCTTCGTCCGGGCGCGCTCCGGACGCGTGACGGACAGTCCGTCCGCCGCCTTCTCGTCGGCGCCACCGAGCATCCGTCCGTCTTGTCGGGCCACGGCTTTGCCGAGACGGATGTCGAGCTGCTGCCGGTGGACCGATCGGGGCTGGTCGATCTCGCAGATCTCCGCACCCGTCTTCGTTCCGGAGCGCCGGCGCTGGTGTCCATCCAGCTCGCGAATTCGGAGACCGGCATTCTGCAGCCGCTTCGCGTTATCTGCGACATCGCGGCGGAGGCCGGCGCCGTGGTCCATGCGGACGCGGTTCAGGCGGCAGGCCGCATTCCGGTCGACATGGGTGCGCTCGGGCTCGATGCCCTGACCCTCTCCGCACACAAACTTGGCGGGCCCATGGGCATCGGCGCTCTCGTTGTCCGGTCCGGCCTTGGCGGTCCCGGTCCCGCCTTTGTCACGGGAGGAGGGCAGGAGCGCGGCCGTCGCGGAGGGACCGAGAACGTCCCCGGTTGCGTCGGCTTCGGCGTCGCGGCCGTGATCGCAGCACGGGATCTGTCGCGCGAGGCGCCGCGGCTTCGGGCGCTTCGGGACGATGCGGAGAGCGGTGTCCGCCGTCTCGCGCCCGAGGCCATCGTCTTTGGCGAGGGTGCCGAGCGCCTGTCGAACACGCTGAGCTTCGCCGTGCCGGGCGTCAGGGCAGAGACGGCTCTGATCGCGCTCGACCTCGCCGGCGTCGCGCTGTCCTCGGGATCGGCCTGTTCATCAGGCAAGGTCGACCGATCGCATGTGCTCGCCGCGATGGGGGTTGCCGACGATCTTGCGCGCGGCGCGCTCCGGGTCAGTCTCGGATGGGACACGCGGGCCGATGACGTCCGTGGCTTCCTCGAGGCCTTCGAAATCATGCTGCAGCGCTTATATCAGCCTGACCGGGCACGCGCCGCATGATCGGGGCCCGAGACAGTTTCAGCCACCCGGCAATCCAGGGGACCCGGGTGGGCCTTGAGGTAGAGACGGCGGCTGCGGTCGCCGATCTGGGGAGAACGTAATGCCTGCCGTGCAGGAAACCATCGACCGCGTGAAGCTGATCGACGTCGATCAGTACAAGTATGGCTTCGAGACGACGATCGAGATGGAGAAGGCCCCGCGCGGCCTCTCCGAGGACACCGTCCGGTTCATCTCGGCCAAGAAGGGCGAGCCCGCCTGGATGCTCGATTGGCGTCTCGACGCCTACCGGCGCTGGCGGACGATGCAGGAGCCGAACTGGGCCCGGGTCGACTACCCGAAGATCGCCTACGAGGACCTCTACTACTACGCCGCCCCGAAGGGCATGGGCGAGGGGCCGCAATCGCTCGAGGAACTCGATCCGGCGATCCTGGAGACCTACAAGAAGCTCGGCATTCCGCTGCGCGAGGTGGCGATGCTGGAAGGCATCCCGGGCTCGAACGTCGCCGTCGACGCCGTCTTCGACTCCGTCTCGGTTGCGACGACCTTCAAGGCCGAACTCGCCAAGGTCGGCGTCATCTTCATGCCCATCTCCGAGGCGCTCCGTGAGCATCCGGAACTGGTGCGAAAATATCTCGGCTCGGTCGTGCCGGTCACGGACAATTTCTTCGCGACCCTGAACTCGGCCGTCTTCTCGGACGGGTCCTTTGTCTACATCCCGCCGGGCGTGCGCTGCCCGATGGAGCTGTCGACCTATTTCCGCATGAACGAGCGCGAGACCGGGCAGTTCGAGCGCACGCTGATCATCGCCGACAAGGGCTCCTACGTTTCATACCTCGAGGGCTGCACCGCGCCGCGCCGGGACGAGAACCAGCTGCACGCGGCCGTGGTCGAGCTCATTGCGCTCGACGATGCCGAGATCAAGTATTCGACCGTCCAGAATTGGTATCCGGGCGATGCCGAGGGCAAGGGCGGTATCTACAACTTCGTGACAAAGCGCGGCGATTGCCGGGGTGCCAATTCCATCATCACCTGGACGCAGGTCGAGACCGGCTCCGCGATTACCTGGAAATACCCGAGCTGCATCCTGCGCGGCGACGGTTCGCGCGGCGAGTTCTATTCGATCGCGATCTCGAACGGGAAGCAGCAGGTCGATTCCGGCACCAAGATGATCCACTTGGGCAAGAACACGACCTCGAAGGTGATCTCGAAGGGCATCGCCGCCGGCCGCTCCGACAACACCTATCGCGGACTGATCTCGGCCCATCGCCGGGCCAAGGGCGCCCGCAACTTCACCAATTGCGACTCGCTCCTGATCGGCGACCAGTGTGGCGCGCATACGGTGCCCTACCTGGAATCGAACAACGCCACGGCGATCTTCGAACACGAGGCCACCACCTCGAAGATATCCGAGGACCAGATGTTCTATTGCCAGAGCCGCGGGCTGAACGGGGAAGAGGCGGTCGCCCTTATCGTCAACGGCTTCGTCAAGGACGTGCTCCAGAAGCTGCCGATGGAATTCGCCGTCGAGGCCCAGAAGCTGATCGCGATCTCGCTCGAGGGGAGCGTGGGCTAGCCACCACCTTTCATGGCCGGCTTGTCCCGGCCATCCCGCTCCGGGCGCACGGCACATCGATCGAGATGGCCGGCACAGGCCCGGCCATGACACCGACGAACGGACTGCAAGAGACATGATCGAGATCAACAACCTGGTCGTCCAGATCGAGGACAACCGCATCCTGAACGGCCTGTCGTTGAAGGTCGCCGACGGCGAGATCGCGGCCATCATGGGGCCGAACGGGTCGGGCAAGTCGACGCTGTCCTACGTGATTGCCGGCAAGGAAGACTACGAGGTCCTCGACGGCGAGATCCTGCTCGATGGGCAGAACCTGCTCGAGATGGAGCCGGATGCCCGCGCCGCGGCTGGCGTGTTCCTGGCCTTCCAGTATCCGCTCGAGATCCCGGGCGTGAACACGATGACCTTCCTGAAGGCGACACTGAACGCGCAGCGCCGCGCCCGCGGCGAGGGCGAACTCACGACTCCCGACCTGATCCGGCGCGTTAACGCTGCCGGCGCGAAGCTCGAGATCAACCGCGACTTCCTGAAGCGCGCGCTCAATGTCGGCTTCTCGGGCGGCGAGAAGAAACGGATGGAGATCCTGCAGATGGCGCTCCTCGAGCCAAAATTCTGCATCCTCGACGAGACCGATTCCGGCCTCGATATCGACGCGCTCCGCATCGTGTCTGAGGGCGTGAACGCGCTCCGGGCCGCGGACCGCTCCTTCCTGGTCATCACCCACTACCAGCGGCTCCTGAACCATATCGTGCCGGACACGGTGCATGTGATGTCGGCCGGCCGCATCGTGAAGTCGGGCGGCAAGGAACTGGCGCTGGAGCTGGAAGCGAACGGCTATGCCGACTACCGGCAGCAGCCCGTCGAGGCGGAGGCCGCCTGACATGGGCGCCGTCACTCTCATGCGGACCGCCGCCGAGACGGAACTCGGTCTGCTGTTCGAGCGCCTCAAGGGCGGCCTGCCCGGCGATGTTGCCGTGCGCGAAGCGGCGTTGTCCGGATTCAACGAACGCGGCCTGCCGCATCGGCGCGTCGAGGAGTTCCGGTATTTCGACCTGCGCGCGCTGATGCGCGATGCGCCGCCTCCGGCTGAGAAGCCGGGCCCCGCCGATCTTGCAGTCGCCTTCAGTCAGGCACAGGCCTTCTCCGAGGTGGCGGCCGCCCGGCTTACGATCGTGAACGGCCACCTGGGTGCTGCGGAACTCTCCGAACTCGCGGCCTTCCCGGCCGGGATCGAGGTCCGGCCGCTCGCCGATGCGCTCGCCTCCCGCCATCTTCGGCTGGGCGAGATCGGCGCGGTCGCGACCGCGCGCGAAAACCCCGTCTACCAGCTCAACACGGCCTTCATGAGCGACGGCGCGGTGATCCGCATTACGGCCGGCATGGCCGTCGCCCAGCCGCTGGCTTTGCGCTTCGTCAATACCGGCGAGCGGCCGTTCTCGACCGCGACCCGTTTTCTGGTCGTGGTGGAGGATGGCGCCTCGGTGACGCTCCTCGAGACGCATGAGGGTCCGGACGGGTTGGGCTATCAGCCGAACGACACGGTCGAGTTCGTCGTGGGCGACGGCGCGAGCGTGCGGCATGTCCGCCTCAACCGTGAGGGCTCGGACGTACTCGCGCTTTCGACGCTCACGGCGAAGCTCGGGGCGAAGGCCTCCTTCAACACGTTGAACGTGGTGACCGGCTCCCGGTCGGCGCGTCATCAGGTCTTCGTCACCTTCGCGGGCGAGAATTCGACCGCGCAGATCGACGGAATCACTCTGCTGAAGGGCCGCCAGCACGCGGATGCGACGCTGGTTGTCGACCACGCCGTCCCCCACGGGACGAGCCGCGAGAGCTACAAGACGATCCTCGACGACGATGCGACGGGCGTTTTCCAGGGCAAGATCATCGTGCGGCCGCACGCGCAGAAGACCGACGGCGCGATGAAGTCGGACACGCTGCTCCTCTCGGACGGCTGCACGATGAACAACAAGCCCGAACTCGAAATCTTCGCCGACGACGTCGTCTGCGGCCATGGCGCCACCTGCGGTGCGCTCGACGAGGACCTGCTCTTCTACCTGAAGAGCCGGGGCCTGCCGAAGAACGAGGCCGAGAGCCTGCTGCTGCAGGCCTTCGTCGGGCCCCCGATCGAGACGGTGGCTCATGAAGGCGTGCGCGATGCACTGGTCGGAATGGTCGAGGGGTGGCTTGCCGCGCGGGGAGCCGTCATTCCGGGGATCGCGTAGCGAGAACCCGGAACCCACGACTCGCACGACGTTTCGGATGTCGGCTGACATCCATGGTCCCGGATCTGCGACGCATCGCTTCGCGCTGCATCGCGTTAGGGATGACGAGGTGGATAGATGAACGCTCCCTTTTCCCCCGACCTCCGGTCGGACCAGGCCTACGACGTCGAGGCGCTGCGGGCCGAATTCCCGATCCTGTCGAAACAGGTCTACGGGAAACCGCTCGTCTATCTCGACAACGCCGCATCGGCGCAGAAGCCGCAGGCCGTGATCGACGCCATGGTCGAGACGATGACGGGCGGCTACGGCAACGTCCATCGCGGCCTGCACTACATGGCCAACGCCGCCACCGAGGCCTTCGAGGGTGCCCGGGAGAGCGTCCGGGCTTTCCTCAATGCCGGCTCGACCGACGAGATCGTCTTCACCCGCTCGGCGACCGAGGCGATCAACCTCGTCGCGGATTCGTTTGGTCGGATGGCGATCGGGGAGGGCGACGAGATCATCCTCTCGATCATGGAGCATCACTCCAACATCGTGCCCTGGCATTTCCTGCGCGAGCGCAAGGGCGCCGTGATCAAGTGGGTGCCGGTCGACGACGAGGGCAACCTCCTCGTCGAGGAATTCGAGAAGCTGATCGGGCCGCGCACCAAGATCGTGGCCATGACGCATATGTCGAACGTGCTGGGCACGGTCGCGCCGATGGCCGACATCATCCGGATCGCGCATGCTCACGGCATTCCCGTGATGGTCGATGGCAGCCAGGGTGCCGTCCATCTTGACATCGACGTGCAGGCGCTCGACGCCGATTTTTACGTCTTCACCGGCCACAAGGTGTACGGGCCGACGGGCATCGGCGTGCTCTATGGCAAGCGTTCGTTCCTGGAGCGGATGCCGCCCTACCAGGGCGGCGGCGAGATGATCAAGGTTGTCGCCTGCGGCGAGGTCACCTATGGCGACCCGCCGCATCGCTTCGAGGCCGGCACCCCGCCGATCATCGAGGCGATCGGGCTCGGCGCCGCCGTGCGCTTCATGGAGCGGGTCGGGCGACCGAACATCCGGGCGCACGAGGCGCGCGTTTCGGCCTATGCCCACGAGCGGCTGTCGGCCATGAACTCGATCCGGATCATCGGCCGGGCCGAGGATAAGGGGCCGATTCTCTCCTTCGAGATGCAGGGCGCGCATGCGCACGACGTCGCGACCGTGATCGACCGGCAGGGCGTCGCGGTGCGGGCCGGCACACATTGCGCGATGCCGCTCCTCGAACGCTTCGGTGCGACCTCGACCTGCCGGGCCTCTTTCGGCCTCTACAACACCATGGCGGAAGTCGATAAGCTGGCCGAAGCCCTGGGCCGGGCCGAGACGCTGTTCGGCTGAGCCCTCACCAGCACGAGATCACGTCATGAACGACGTCACACCTTCCCCGCTCGATGCGCCGGTGCCGGCCAGCGCCGGCCTCCCGCCGGAGGAGATCGATCGCATGACCGATTCCATCGTGGCCGCCCTGAAGACGGTCTACGATCCGGAAATCCCGGCCGACATCTACGAACTCGGCCTGATCTACCGGGTCGACATCGCCGACGACCGTCATGTCGCGATCGACATGACCCTCACTGCTCCGGGTTGCCCGGTCGCGGGCGAGATGCCGATCTGGGTCGAGAACGCGGTCGCGGCGGTGCCCGGCGTCAAGGACGTCAGGGTCAACATGACCTTCGATCCGCCCTGGGATCAGAGCCGCATGTCGGACGAGGCCCGCATCGCGCTCGATATGTGGTGAGTGCGACCGCGGCGATACGTTTTGGACCGCGTAGCGAGGACTAACCCATGTCCCTGACCGTGCAACTCTGGGCAACGGCCCTCGCGTTCATGGCCGTTTCGGGTGGCATCCTTTGGTGGTTCACAAGCCGCTTCGATCGGAAGTTCGGAAGGCCGGCAGCCGAGTCCACCCGGGCAGAGCCGGGACGGGCTAGTTAGGCCGACCCCGTCGGCGTGCCGCGACGCGGTCAGCCAGCCGCGTCGGAGGCCGACAGCACCCCGCGGCGGATCTGGTCGTCCTCGATCGACTCGAAAAGGGCCTTGAAATTGCCCTCGCCAAAACCGTCGTCGCCCTTGCGCTGGATGAACTCGAAGAAGATCGGGCCGATCGCGTTGGCCGAGAAGAGCTGCAGCAGGATCTTGGTGTAGCCACCCTCGACCACGCCCTCGCCGTCGATCAGGATGCCGTTCCGCTCGAGCCGATCGACCGGCTCGCCGTGGCCGGGCACGCGCTTGTCGATGCGCCTGAAATAGACCGAGGGTGGCGGCGGCATGAAGGAGACGCCCCGCGCCCGCAGCGTCTCGATGGTCTCGTAGATGTCGCGGCAGCCGCAGGCGATATGCTGGATGCCCTCGCCGTTATAGGCGTGCAGGTATTCCTCGATCTGGCTGCGCTCGTCGGCGGATTCGTTGATCGGGATGCGGATCTTGCCGTCCGGGCTGGTCAGGGCCTTCGAGAAGAGGCCCGTCATCTTCCCCTCGATGTCAAAATACCGGATCTGGCGGAAACGGAAGAGCCGCTCGTAGAAGCCGGACCAGACGTCCATGCGGCCGCGGTGCACGTTGTGGGTCAGGTGGTCGAGATAGAAGAGCCCGACGCCCTCCGGCCGCGGATCGCGCTCGCCGAGCCAGTCGAACTCGGCATCATAGGCCGAGCCCGACCGGCCGTAGCGATCGACGAAGTAGAGGAGCGAGCCGCCGATCCCTTTGATGGCGGGCACGTCAAGCGTCTTCGTGCCGGAGGCCGGATCGGCAGGCTCGGCGCCGAGCGCGATGGCCCGCTCGTAGGCGTGCTCCGCATCCACGACTCGGAAGGCCATCGAGGGCGCGCAGGGGCCGTGCGCGGCGACAAAATTGTGGCCGTGCGAGCCCGGCTCCTCGTTGACGAGGTAGTTTACGTCGCCCTGGCGGTAGAGCGTGATCGCCTTGGTGCGGTGCCGCGCGACCGGCACGAACCCTATCGAGCGGAACAGCCCGTGCAGCTCCTCCGGGTTCGGATGGGCGTATTCGACGAATTCGAACCCGTCGGTCCCCATCGGATTCTGGTCGTCGATGGCCGGCGGCGGCGCGTCGTGAGGATACGGTCCCATGGGGTTGTCTCTCGATTGACGCCGCGATCAGACCACGTCCAGCATTCGACGGGCGTGCAAAATGCAGCTCAGGGCGGCTCGTTCCCGCGTAGATCGTGCATCGAAGGCGCTCAGCATGGCTGGTCCGGTCGCGCTCGACCCCTTTGACCTCAAGATCATCGCTGCCCTGCAGGATGACGGCCGGCTGACGAATGGCGAACTCGCGGACCGCGTGAACCTCTCCGCCAGTCAATGCTCGCGCCGCCGCATCCGCCTCGAGGAGAAGGGCGTGGTGCGGGGCTACCGGGCCGATCTCAGCCCGGCCCTCCTCGGACTCGACGTGGTGGTCTTCACCAAGGTCAGCCTCGCCGCCCACTCCCCCGACAACTCACGCCGCTTCGCCGACCTCGTGCGCCGGCTCGATTGCGTGCTCGAGGCGCATGCGCTCACGGGCGACAGCGACTACCTCCTGAAGATGATCGTGCCCGACCTGAAGGCCCTCTCGGCCGTCGTGAATGACGAGCTCCTGCCGCACGAGAGCGTCGGGCAGGTCCGGACCTCCGTCGTGCTGGAGACGCTGAAGGAGGGCGCGCCCGTGCCCCTGTCGGGCCTGAAGCCGGGGCGCTGACGGCCCGGCCCGCGGGCGTCAGTCCGGGATCTCGACCTCCACCCGCGTGCCGACGACCCGCACCGGATAGACCGCGAGGTCGCGGCTGACCGGGGCGCCCGCGGCGCGTCCGGTCCTGATCTCGAAGAGGCCGAAATGGAGCGGGCATTCGATGTAGCCCTCGACCACCTCGCCCTCCGAGAGGAGGGCGTTCCCGTGCGTACAGCGGTTACCGGTCGCATGGTAGGCGCTGTCGAGACGGTAGATCGCGATCGAGCGTCCGGCGCAGTCGCGGCCGACGACCTCGTTCTCGCGGAGATCGCCCGCGTCCAGCACGTGGTGCCAGGTCATCCGGGAGCCGGCCTCAGGGCACTGCGGCCGGCAGGATCGTGGCCCGGCATTCGCCGAAGCCGATCGGCGCGAAACCCTCGCGGCGGCAGCGCGCCCGCAGGATGACCTCGTCACCATCCTCCAGGAAGCGGCGCTCCTCGCCGGAGGGGAGCCGGATCGGCTCCCGGCCGCCCTGGCTCGCCTCCAGCAGCGAGCCGGCGCCGGCGAGGTCGGGTGCGGAGATCGTCCCGGTGCCGAGAAGGTCACCCGGACGGAGATTGCAGCCGCCGCTCGTATGGTGGGCGACGAACTGGGCCATCGTCCAATACATGTGCCGGGCATCGGACAGGCCGAGGCGGTGCGGGGACAGGCCCTTCTCCCGGAGGAGAGGCGTCTGGAGCAGCACCTCGAGCTCGATCGCGAGTGCGCCCTCGCGCTGGTCCGCCTCATCGCGCAGATAGGGCAGGGGCTGCGGGTCGCCGTCCGGCCGCGCCGGCTGAGGGAGGCGGAAGGGCGCCAGCGCCTCGGGCGTCACGATCCAGGGCGAGACGGTCGAGGCGAAGCTCTTCGCCAGGAAGGGCCCGAGCGGCTGGTATTCCCAGGCCTGGATGTCGCGCGCCGACCAGTCGTTGAGAAGGCCATATCCCGCGATATGCTCCGCCGCGCTGCCTATCGGGACCGGCTCGCCCTGCGCGTTACCGGTGCCGATCCAGATCGCGAGCTCGAGTTCGTAGTCAAGATTTCGCGACGGCCCGAAGGCCGGGACGGCCTCCGCGGCGGGCTTGCGTTGACCGCTCGGCCGCCGCACCGGCACGCCCGACGGGATCACCGACGAGGCCCGACCGTGATAGCCGATCGGCACCCATTTGTAGTTCGGGAGCAGCGGGTTATCGGGACGGAACTGCTTGCCGACATTGGTCGCGTGATGGATGCCGGCGTAGAAGTCGGTGTAGTCGCCGATCGCCGCCGGCAGGTGCAGGACGCAGGACTCCGCGTCGTGGAGGTGCGGCTCGACCGCAGGCCGCTCCCCGGTGCCCTCGCGCAGTAGCTCGGACAACCTCGCGCGCAGCGCCAGGCGCGGACCGCCCCCGAGGGCCAACGCGGCGTTCAGCGTGCCGCTCGCCCCGGCCTCGACGAAGCGGCCGGCTTCCCCCGGAAGGAGGCCGGCGGCAGCGAGGCCCGCGAGGTCGAGGATCGAGTCGCCGATCGCGACCCCGGGCCGGCGCTCGCCGTTGCCGGCCGATACGATCCCGAGCGGCAGGTTCTGGATCGGGAAGTCGGGATGGCCATTCGCCGAGGCGACCCAGCTCGTGAGGTCGGCCCCATGCGTGGCGTCGAGCCTCGCCGTCATCTCATCCCCCGCTCATTCCGGCGCAAGCCGGTATCCAGCCGCCCGGCATCCCCGGCTTTCGCCGGGTGGGGCGGTGGGATCAAGGCCGGGTCGGGTCGAAATTCTTCTTCAGCGCCTTGCCGTAGCCCGCATAGCTGCGCTGGAAGGCCGGGCTCTCGGCCGCGTAGCGCGAGACCTTCTGGGGAAAGCGCGTCTCGAACATGAAGGCGAGCGTGCCCTGAAGCTTGTGCGGGGCGAGTTCCGCATTCGAAGCCTTCTGGAAGGCGTCCCGGTCGGGCCCATGCGGCAGCATCGAGTTGTGGAGCGAGATGCCGCCCGGCGCGAAGCCGCCACCGGTCTTCGCGTCATAGACGCCATAGATCAGCCCCATGAACTCGCTCATCACGTTCATGTGGTACCAGGGCGGCCTAAAGGTGTTTTCGGCGACGAGCCAGCGGTCGGAGAAGATGACGAAGTCGATATTGGCCGTGCCGGGCGTCTCCGAGGGGGAGGTCAGGACGGTGAAGATCGACGGGTCGGCATGGTCGAAGAGCAGCGGCCCGACCGGCGCGTATTTGCGAAGGTCGTATTTGTAGGGCGCGTAATTGCCGTGCCAGGCCACGACGTCGAGCGGCGAATGGTCGAGATCGCAGCTCCACAGCGCGCCGCCCCATTTCACGAACAGTTTCGAGGGCGCGTCCCGGTCCTCGTAGGCGGCGCAGGGCGTGAGGAAGTCGCGCTGGTTCGCGAGGCAATTCGCGCCGATCGGGCCGCGTTCGGGGAGGGTGAGGGCACCCCCGTAATTCTCGCACAGATAGCCCCGCGCCGGCCCGCCCAGCAGCTCGACCCGCAATTTCACCCCTCGGGGGATCACGGCGATCTCGCCCGGCTCGATGTCGATCACGCCGAATTCCGTGGCGAGCCTCAGTTCGCCCTCCTGGGGCACGAGGACCATCTCGGCATCGGCGTTGTAGACATACTCGTCCTGCATCGAGCGCGTCACGAAATAGAGATGCGCGCCCATCCCGGATTGCGCGCCGGCATCGCCGGCCGTGGTCATCGTGCGCACGCCCTCGACGAAAGAGAGCGGCTCGGACGGGATCGGGATGGGGTCCCAGCGGAGCGGCGCGATCGGGACGTCGGCCTCATGCGCCGGTGCCGTGCGCCAGAATCCCGCCTCGGCCTTGGCGAAGGCGCCCGTATGGGCGATCGTCGGACGGATCCGGTAGAGCCAGGAGCGCTCGTTCGTGGTGCGGGGCGCCGTGAAGGGGGAGCCCGACAGCTGCTCCGCATAGAGCCCGTAGGGGCAGCGCTGCGGCGAGTTGCGCCCGACCGGAAGGGCGCCGGGCAGCGCCTCCGTCTCGAAGCCGTTGCCGAAGCCGGACATGTAGCCGGGCGTGAGCCCGGACCCGGTCGCGATCGTGCCAAAGGCGGACGGCGTCTGGACGTTCATCGGGTGGCCTTCCTCGATTCCCTGCAGCCGGCGGCTTTGGGCCGCCCGACGCCGGTCCGCATCATAGGCCGCTTGCGGCCTGATGACAGCCGGTCAGGGTTCCACCCGCTCACCCCGGCGGAAGCCGGGGTCCAGGGCGCGTGCTGGATCCCGGCTTCCGCCGGGATGAGCGGCAAGGCTGACAGCCCTTGAACGGGAGGGCCGGTTGGCGCGGGACGCTCGCAGGGCGTCGAGCTCGAGGACTGGCATGGCCGCGGCCGACCTTGACAGGTCACGCACGCGAACCAACCATCGTCGCCCCCGAACAAGCATCTTCATGGCCGAGGTAAGGGGGGAGCGACCTGCCGGAGAGCCCCGTACCCCGCCCGCGACCCTCTCCCCATCGGAGAGCGGGTACGCGCTGGAGGCGGGCATGAGCTGGATCACCGGCGTCGGGCTGACCCGGTTCGTCCGCCACGAGGGCCGGTCCACGCTCGACCTGATGAGCGAGGCCGCGACCGACGCGCTGGCGGAGGCCGGGCTTGAGCGGCGCGATGTCGATGGCCTTGTCTGTGGCTATTCCACCACGCTGCCTCACTTGATGCTCTCCACCGTGTTTGCGGAGCATTTCGGGCTGCATCCGCGCTACGCGCATGCGATCCAGCTCGGCGGCGCGACGGGCTTCGCGATGACGATGCTGGCCCATCACCTCGTCGCGTCGGGTGCGGCCGACCGCATCCTGGTCGTCGCGGGCGAGAACCGGCTGACCGGCCAGTCCCGCGACGCTGCGATCCAGACGTTGGCCCAGGTCGGGCACCCGGTCTACGAGGTGCCGCTCGGCCCGACCATCCCGGCCTATTATGGCCTCGTCGCCTCCCGCTACATCCACGAGACCGGGACGACCGAGCGGGATCTCGCCGAACTCGCCGTCCTGATGCGGGCGAATGCGGCCGGGCATCCGGGCGCCCAGTTTCGCGATCCGATCACGGCGGCCGACGTGATGGCCTCGAAGCCGATCGCGGCTCCGCTCAAATTCCTGGATTGCTGTCCGGTCTCGGATGGCGGCGCCGCCTTCGTGCTCGAGCGCGAGCGCCGGTCCGGAAGCGCGGCCATTCGGATCGTCGGCGCCGCTCAGGCCCACACGCACCAGCACATCACGGCCGCCCCGTCGCTCGCTCGGTTCGGCGCCGGAGATTGCGCAGCCCGCGCGCTCGCGGCCGCCGGCCGTGACCTCGGCGAGATGCGCTATGCCGCGATCTACGACAGCTTCACGATCACGCTCGCGATCCTGCTGGAGGAGATCGGGTTAGCGCCACCGGGCCGGTCCGGCGCGCTGGCGCGGGATGGACATTTCGGCCCTGACGGAACCATGCCGCTGAACACGCATGGCGGCCTCCTCAGCTACGGCCATTGCGGGGTTGGCGGGGCCATGGCCCATCTCGCGGAATGCTGGCGGCAGATGAGCGGGGGCGCGGGAGAGCGACAGCTGCGCGACCCGCCGCCGCTCGCCCTGCTGCATGGCGATGGCGGCGTGCTGTCGTCCCATGTCAGCCTCGTCCTGGAGAGGGCCGCATGACCTTGCCCGGCGACTGGACGACGGGGGAACCCGCGATCACCTACCAGAGCTGCCAGCCTTGCGGGCATCGCTGGTACTTCCGGCGGGGCTTCTGCCCGTGCTGCGGCGCGACCGATCCCGACACGCTGACCGCGTCCGGCCGCGGCACCGTCTATGCCGCGACGATCGTCAACCGCGCGCCATCCGAAGCGCTCCGCGCACTCGCGCCCTACGGCATCCTGATGGTCGACGCCGAAGAAGGCTTCCACCTGATGGCGCATGGTGCGCCGGGCCTTGCGATCGGCGATCCCGTCGCGGCCCGGTTCGAGCCTTTCGGCCCCCTCCTCATCCCCGTTTTCGACCGGCAATCCACATGAATCCGAACCTCAAGGCCGCGCTCGATCCGCGCTCGATCGCGGTGATCGGCGCCTCCGAGAACCCGAACAAGATCGGCGGGCGGCCGCTCCTCTACCTGTCCCGCTTCGGCTTCAAGGGCGAGGTCTACCCGATCAATCCGAAACGCTCCGAGGTGCAGGGCCTCCGCACGGTGCCGCGGCTCGCCGACCTCGCGCACGCGCCCGACCTCGTCATCATCGCGGTACCGGGGGAGGCCGCCGTCGCGGCGCTCGAGGAATGCGGCGAGGCCGGCGTGAAGATCGCCGTCATGATGACCTCGGGCTTCGGGGAATCCGACCCGGAGAACGGCAAGCAGCAGGAGCGGGCGATGGCCGAGCGGGCCCGGGCCCGCGGCATGCGCATCGTCGGCCCGAACTCGCAGGGGCTCGCGAATTTCGGCACCGGTGCCATCGCGAGCTTCTCCTCGATGTTTCTCGAGGTCGAGCCGAAGGACGGGCCGATCGGCATCGTCAGCCAGAGCGGCGCGATGAGCGTCGTGCCCTACGGGCTGCTGCGCGGTCGGGGCATCGGCGTGCGCCATTCGCACGCGACCGGCAACGATGCCGACGTCACCGTATGCGAACTCGCGGCCGCCGTGGCCGAGGACCCCGCACTAAAACTCCTCCTCCTCTATCTCGAGAGCATCCCCGACCCGCATCACCTGGCCGAGGCGGCCGCGGTGGCGCGCGACCGCAACCTGCCGATCATCGCCCTGAAGGCCGGCCGCACGGCGGCCGGCCAGGCGGCAGCCAAGTCTCATACCGGGGCGCTCGCGAACGAGGACCGGGTGGTCGACGCCTTCCTGGAACAGCACGGGATCTGGCGGGCGCAGGATACGGCCGATCTCGTCGAGGCGGCCGAGCTTTACCTGAAGGGGTGGCGGCCGGCCGGCCGGCGGCTCGTCGCGATCTCGAATTCCGGCGCAACCTGCGTCATGGCGGCCGACGCTGCCTCCACCGCGGGGATGAGCGTCCCACGGCTTGCCGACGAGACGCAGGCCCGCCTGCGCGCCATCCTGCCCGGCTTCGCCTCGGCCGTGAACCCGGTCGACATCACGGCGGCGCTCCTCACCAACTCGGCCCTGTTCAGCCAGATCCTGCCCGTGATCGCCGAGGACCCGGCTGCCGATGCTTTCCTGGTCGGGATCCCGGTCGCGGGCGCCGCCTACGACGTCGAGGCCTTCGCGCGGGACACGGCCGCCTTCGCCGCCGTGACCGGAAAGCCGATCGTGGTCGTGGCACCCCAGGCGCTCGTCGCGGGACCCTTCAAGCGCGAAGGCCTGCCCGTCTTCGAGGGCGAGGCCGGGGCCGTGCGGGCGCTGCACCAGTTCGTCGCGCATCGCGAGCTGATGGCGCGGGCGGCAAAGCGCATGCCCTCTCCGAGAGGGGGAGGGGAGGTGCGCGGCGCCGGACCCTCCGGAACGCGCCTCCTGAACGAGGCGGACAGCCTCGCATTCCTCGCCGAGGCCGGGATCCCGGTCGTGCCGCACCGGCTCTGCCGGACGGAGGAGGAAGCCGTGGCGGCGCTCGGGACCGTCGACAGCCCCGTCGCCGTGAAAGGCTGCTCGGCCGACGTCTCGCACAAGAGCGAGCTCGGCCTCGTCCATCTCGGGCTCCGGGCCGAGGCCGAGATCCGGACCGCCTTCGCGGCCTGCCGGGAGTCGCTCGAGCGGCACGGATCGGGCTTCGACGGCGTCATCGTCGCCCGGATGGCGAAGGGCCGGCGCGAGATGCTGATCGGCGCTCATCGCGATCCCTTTTTCGGCCCCGTCGTCGTGGTCGGCGACGGCGGCCGCTATGTCGAGGCGTTGCCCGATATCCGCCTCCTCCTGCCGCCCTTCGGCGAGGAGGAGGTGCGCGAAGCGATCGGCCGGCTCCGCATCGCCCCGGTCCTCGCCGGCGTGCGCGGCGAGCCCGCCTTCGACCTCGGGACCCTGTGCCGGGCGGCGGTCGCGCTCGGCCGGCTGATGAGCGAGACCGGAAGCGCCGTCGAGACCGTCGACGTCAACCCGTTCCTGATCGGGACCGAGCCGGGCGACAGCATGGCGCTCGACGCCGTGGTCGTGACCTGACGAGCGGTCGCGCAAGCGGCGGCTGCAATGCTAGGGATGCCCCGAACGGGAGCGTCGGCATGCGGATTCTGGTTGTCGGGGCTGGATCGACGGGCGGGTATTTCGGCGGCCGCATGGCGGCCGCGGGGCGAGACGTCACCTTCCTGGTTCGCCCGGCCCGCGCCGAGCAACTGGCGGCGCGCGGGCTCGAGATCGTGAGCCCGCATGGCGACGTGACCCTGCAGCCGAAGCTCGTGCAGGCCGGCGAGATCCCCGGGCCTTTCGATCTCGTATTCTTGACCGTGAAGGCCTTCGCGCTCGAGCCCGCGCTCCAGGACGTCTCGCCGGCCGTCGGGCCCGACACGATGGTCTTCCCGATCCTGAACGGCATGCGCCATCTCGACATCCTGCGGAGCCGCTTCGGCAGCTCCGTCATCGGCGGCGTGTGCAAGGTGGCGACCACGCTCGACCCCGAGGGCCGGATCCGCCAGCTCGCACCCTTCCAGGAACTCAGCTACGGCGAAATCTCCGGCGGCAGCTCCGATCGCATCGCCGCGCTGGACGCGGTCATGCAGGGCTGCGGCTTCACGGCCCGGGCCAGCACCAACATCCTGCAGGAAATGTGGGACAAGTGGGTGATGCTGGCTACGATGGGCGCGCTCACCTGCCTGATGCGGGGCACGATCGGCGAGATCGAGGCCGTCCCGGGCGGCGCGGCCATGGCCTCCGCCATGCTGGCCGAATCCGCGGCCGTCGCGAGCGCGTCGGGCCATCCGTGCTCCGAGGCTTATCTCGCGCAGATCGGGAAGACGCTGACGACACCCGGTTCGCCCCAGGCCTCGTCGATGTATCGCGACCTCCAGGCCGGCAATCCGGTCGAAGCCGACCAGATCGTCGGCGACCTTCTCGCCCGCGCCCGGGGCTTCGGACAGCCAACGCCGCTCCTCGCAGCTGCCTATGTTAGCCTGTCGGTCTACGACCGCCGCCGGGCCGCCGGCTGAGCGGCCGACAACGACGCCATCATGCTCCCAATAGGTCACCACGAAGCCGATAAGGCGAAAGCCGGGTCGAAAGCCAATCCCTGGCGCCTCTCGGTCGCGCCGATGATGGATTGGACGGACCGGCATTGCCGAACCTTCCACCGCATCCTCACGCGACGGACGCTGCTCTACACCGAGATGGTGACGACGGGGGCGGTGCTGCACGGGCCGCGGGAGCGGTTGCTCGGCTTCGATTCGGCGGAGCATCTCGTTGCCCTGCAACTCGGCGGGTCCGACCCGGCGGGGCTCGCCGCCTCCGCCCGGATCGGAGCGGATTGGGGTTATGACGAGATCAACCTCAATGTCGGTTGCCCGTCCGACCGGGTTCAGGACGGACGCTTCGGGGCGTGCCTGATGCGGGAGCCGGCGCTCGTCGGCGAATGTGTGGCCGCGATGGTGGCCGCTGTCGCGGTCCCGGTGACGGTCAAGTGCCGGCTCGGCGTCGACGACCAGAATATCGAAGAGGCGCTCGACGCCATGGCCACCGCGGTGTTCGGCGCCGGCGCGGCGGCGCTTGTCGTGCATGCCCGGAAGGCCTGGCTGCAAGGCCTGTCGCCGAAGGAGAACCGGGACGTGCCGCCGCTCGATTACGGCCGCGTCCACCGGCTCAAGGCCGCCTGGCCGGACCGCGTCGTCGCGATCAACGGCGGCATCCGGACGATCGAAGAGGCGCAGGAGCAGCTGGCCTATCTCGACGGCGTGATGATCGGGCGCGCGGCCTATGGCGAGCCGGCGCTCCTGATCGAGGCCGATCCCCAGGTATTCGGCGAGGCTGCGCCGGTCGCGGACGGGTTCGAGGCGCTCGAGCGGTTCGAGCCCTATCTCGCCGCACGGCTCGCCGAGGGCGTGCGCCTCGCCTCCATGACGCGCCACCTCCTCGGGCTCTTCAACGGCCGGCGCGGAGCGCGCGCCTTCCGCCGCCATCTCGCCACTGCCGGAACCCGTCCAGGGGCGGACCTGTCGACTCTCCGGGAGGCGGCGGCCCTCGTCTCCCGGGCGGAGCCGCTGGAGCAGGCGGCGTGACGCCGAGCGTGGTGGCGTCCGGCGGCACTGAGACGCTGGAGGAGATCGCGCGGCTGATCCAGCTCTCGTTGACGCCCGTCTTCCTGCTCGCGAGCCTCGCCTCGCTCCTCAACGTCTTCGCGAGCCGCCTCGCGCGGGTGGCCGACCGGGTGGACCAGATCGCGATCGAACTCGAGACGGCGGGCCCGGCCAAGGCCCAGCGGCTCGCGACGGAGCAGCATTACCAGCGCCGGCGCACCCGGGCGCTCGACATCGCGGTCGTGCTCGGCACCTTCGGCGGCGTGCTGACCTGCACCTCCGTCCTCGTGCTCTTCGTCGGCTCGATCTCGGGCGTGAATGTCGCCCGGCTGCTCTTCGCCATCTTCGGCGGCGCGATCGTCCTGGCGATCGGGGCGCTCGCCGCCTTCGGCTACGAGATGCTGCTCGCGAGCCGCGGCGTCCGCCGTCGCAGCCACGATGCCGACGAGCAGCGGGCCCGCCCGCTCGCGCGGCGGCGAGTCGCGGAGGAATGAGGCGTCAGGCCTCCTCGCGCACGACCAGCATGATCTTGCCGATATGCGTGCTCGTCTCGAGGAGCGCATGGCCGGCGGCAGCCTCGGCGAGCGGGAAGGTCGCGTGGATGACCGGGCGGATCGAGCCCGCCGCGAGTTTCGGCCAGACGGCTTCGAGAAGACGGCCGGCGATCGCGGCCTTGTCGGCGATCGGCCGAGGCCGGAGCGTCGAGCCGGTCATCGTCAGGCGCTTGCGCATGATCGGCTCGAGGTTGATCGTCGTCTTCGCCCCGCGCAGGAAGGCGATCGAGACGTGGCGTCCGTCGACCGCCATGCAGTCGACCGAGCGGGGCACGTAGTCGCCGCCGACCATGTCCAGCACGACGTCGACGCCGCGACCTCCGGTCGCCTCCTTAACGATCGCGACGAAATCCTCGTCCCGGTAGTTGATCGCCCGCTCGGCCCCGAGCGCGAGGCAGGCGTCGCATTTCTTGGCATTCCCGGCGGTCGTGAAGACGCGGGCGCCGAAGGCTTTCCCGAGCTGGATCGCGGTCGTGCCGATGCCGGACGAGCCGCCATGGACGAGCAGGCTCTCGCCCGACGCGAGGCGGCCGCGATCGAACACGTTCGACCACACGGTGAAGAAGGTCTCGGGCAGGGCCGCCGCCCCGATAAGCGAGAGACCCTCCGGGACGGGCAGGCATTGCACGGCCGGCGCGACGCAGAACTCGGCATAGCCGCCGCCAGCGACGAGGGCGCAGACGCGGTCGCCGACCTTCCAGGCCCCGACCTCACCCGCGACCTCGACAATGCGGCCGGCGATCTCGAGGCCCGGGATGTCGCTCGCACCCGGGGGCGGGTTGTAGTTGCCGGTCCGCTGCAGGACGTCTGGCCGGTTGATACCGGCGGCGGCGACCTCGATCAGGACCTCGCCGGGGCCGGGCTGCGGCCGCGGGCGCGTCGCCGGCTTCAACACCTCCGGCCCGCCCGGCGCGGTGATTTCCACCGCCGTCATCGTTTCCGCCACAGACGCTCTCCCGGTCTTTCGTCGGGCCCGCTTAGCCCTTTCCGGCGCGGAGCACGAGACGGTTCCCCCGAACCTCGTAGGATTCGAGACGGTCGAGCACGGTCTGGCCGAGGAGGTTCTGGTGCAGGAGCCCGGGCGCGCTGATCAGCGCCGGGACCCGGCTCAGCCGGATCGTGCCCCCGATCGACAGGCGATCGAGCGTGACGGGTGCTGCGAGCGCGCGCCCATTCGCGGTCAGGATCGGAATCCGGAACCGAAGCGCTTCGCTCTTGAATCCGAGGGCTTGCGCGGTCTCGGATGTCAGCAGGACGGCGGTCGCGCCGGTGTCGAAGACGAAGCTCGACGGGCGGTCGTTGATCTCCGCCGGCACCGTGAAGCTGCCGTCGCGGCCTCGCGTCACGGCGACCTCGCCGGTCCCGCTCACGCTGAGGAGGGGAGGGGAGGTCCATCCGGCTTCCGTCGCGAGGTCGCGGAGGCCGTCCAGCGCAGCCTCGCGCTTCACGTAGACGGCGGAGGCGGCGGTAACGAAGATCGCCCACATCGCGACGGCCCCGACGGCCTCGCGCCAGCCCGGCCGTGCGCGTTCGACCGCCCAGCCCGTGAGCCACAGCATGACGGCCGCGAGCGCAAGGAGGGCCGCGAGGTCGCCGGTCGGAATGCCGGCGATCTCGGGCCGGCTTCCGACCATGCTGACGCCGATCGCGGCCGCCGCCAGGATGAGCGCGAGGTCGGTGCCGGGCCGCGTCATCGCACGCTCCCGACGCTGCCGGTCAGTTCCTGACCGTCAGGCAGGTCGGCCGGGTAGGCTGCGCGAAGGCGGCTCCGGAGGCCGGCCATAATCTCGAGCCGCTCCGGCTCGCCGATCAGGCTCCAGCGGCCGATCTCGTCCGGGGTGCGGCCGCAGCCCCGGCACAGGCCGGCCGTGCGGTCGAGCAGGCAGATGCGATTGCAGGGGGTCGAAACGGGCGCCATGGCTGTAGATGTGGGGCGTCTCGCGCCGTTCCGCATGCCCGCCGAGGATGCAGGATGCGAAGAGCAGCCGAGCGATGCCGGCGCCGTCGACTCGCGCCCGAGGCTCAGGCCGCCGCCTTGGTGGCGGGGCGCCGTTCCACGACATCCACGGGCGCTAGGGTGTCCATCACGCGCGCAGCC
Organism: uncultured Enterovirga sp.; assembly: GCF_964242715.1. Taxonomy (NCBI): domain Bacteria; kingdom Pseudomonadati; phylum Pseudomonadota; class Alphaproteobacteria; order Hyphomicrobiales; family Methylobacteriaceae; genus Enterovirga; species uncultured Enterovirga sp. The sequence continues at coordinate 8,719 of NZ_CAXTAZ010000056.1, read as the reverse complement.
GGGAATGTCACGATCACGTCCGTGCCTTCGCGAGGCTTCGATCGCAGCTGGAAGCCGCCGCCATGGAGGTCGACCAGGCCCTTCACGATCGGCAGGCCGAGGCCGGAGCCCTGTTCGGCGGTCTTGATCGCGAGCGAGCCGCGCCCGAAGGAGGACATCACGACCGGGATCTCCTCCTCCGGAATGCCCGGGCCGGTATCCTTCACGCTGACATATTGGCCGCCGGACGAGGTCCAGCCGACCTTGATCACGATCTCGCCCCCCTGGGGCGTGAACTTGATCGCGTTCGACAGCACGTTCAGCACGATCTGGCGCACGGCGCGCTCGTCCGCCCACAGGCGCGGCAGCGAGGGGTCGATATGCTCGCGGATCGTCTGGCTCTTCGCCTTCGCCCGGAGCGTCAGCATGTGGCGGCATTCACTGACGATCCAGGCGAGCTGCAGCGCCTCCTCGGACAGCTCGTAGCGGCCGGCCTCGATCCGCGACAGGTCCAGGATCTCGTTGATCAGTGTCAGGAGATGCTGGCCGCTACCGTGGATGTCGGCGGAATATTCCTTGTAGGACGGCGAGGCGTGCGGGCCGAAGACCTCGTTCTGCATGACCTCGGAGAATCCCAGGATCGCGTTCAGCGGCGTGCGCAGCTCGTGGCTCATCGTGGCGAGGAAGCGCGACTTCGCGAGGTTCGCTTCCTCGGCGCGGCGGCGGGCCTCGTCGGAATTCGCCTTCGCGACCTGGAGCTCGGCATACATCGCGTCCTTCTCGGCGCGGGACCGGATGGTCGTCAGCGCCGAGCCGTAGAGCCGGTTCGCGAGGACCACGAAAAACAGGAGCGCGCTCGCGGTCATCACGACCAGCATCGTCGTGCCGAGATTTCGCGAGGTCGCGAACACGGCGAGGACCGCCATCCCGAGAGGCGCGATCCCGAGATATACCGAGGCCGGGATCGTGGCCGAGAGCATGGCGGTCACGGCCGCCACCATCACGGCGACGAAGAGCACGAAGCCGTTGGTGCCGCCGTCGACCTGGGCCAGGGCCTGGATCGCGGTCGCCCATGTCAGCCCGACGATGAGTTCGGCCAGCGCGAAACGCTTGCGCCATTCCGGAAGGTTGACGGTCTCCGGGTCCTTCCGGAGAAAGTTGCGGGCGAGGATGGAGGCGAGCCCGAGGGCAGCCGCCACGAAACCGAGCCAGATGCCCACGAGCCCGAGCGGAAACCAGAGCGTCGCGACGGCCGCGATCGCGGCGGCGAGCCCGAGGAGCACGAGCGCGCTGCCGACGTGGTACTCGGCGAAGATGCGGACGAGCTCGTAGTCGAAGGTCCGTTCGAGGCCGCTCGACGAGGTCAGCTTCTCGCGGGCCGTCCGCATGTCGTGGGCGAGACGGCGACGCTGCGCGACCGTCCCCGGGACCGCACCGCGGCCCTGCTGAACCATCTGCGCGGTCAACTCAGCCATTCGATACGCAACGCCCCGCCGGGATCACGCTCCGGCGGGTTTCATCATGGTTCGGAAACGTTAATCCCGTGCTGACGATGCTGCATGATTCGAGCCGGAGATGCGTGTGGTCCGTCGTTCCGGCGCCCTCGACGTGGTGGTGGCCCTCGCCCTTGCCGCGGGGCTTGTCGCCCTCTCGCTCTGGATCCGGGGCGAGGACGTCTCCGGTCCGGTCCGGGTCGTCGACGGGGACTCGCTCGATCTCGACGGTCGCCGCATCCGGCTGAAGGGCATCGACGCCCCCGAGCTCGGGCAGACCTGCGAGCGTCGGGGCGGGACCTACCGTTGCGGCGAGGTCGCCCGGGAGGCGCTTCGCGACCTGACGCGCGGGGGGCCGGTCACGTGCCGCATCTCGGGACAGGACCGCTACGGACGCTCGCTCGCGATCTGCACGAGCGGCGAGAATGAGCTCGGGGCCGTGCTCGTGAGACGAGGGCTGGCCGTATCCTACGGCGCCTACGAGGCCGAGGAGCGCGACGCCCGGTCCCGGCACGTCGGCTTATGGGAAGGGCGCTTCGAAATCCCGTCCGACTGGCGACGCGAGCATCGCCCAGAAACCGGCGAAGCCGGCGACGTGCGGTCGCGCACGTTGACGCCGTGAGATTCTCCTTGCGCGCCATGTCACGGCTCCCGCATGTCACCGGGGCTCCTTCGAAGAGCATGACGGCAAGGGAGGCGCGGCATGAAGCTCTACGACGGCGGCCGCGCCCCGAACCCGCGGCGCGTGCGGATCTTCCTCGACGAGAAGGAGATCACGGTCCCGCTCGAACCGGTCGACATCGCCAAGGGCGAGCACAAGACCACGGATTTCACGGCGATCAATCCGCTCCAGCGCATCCCGAGCCTCGTTCTCGACGACGGCACGGCAATCTCGGAATCGATCGCGATCTGCCGCTATTTCGAGGCTTTGCAGCCCGACCCCCCGCTCTTCGGCCGCTCGCCCGTGGAGCAAGCGATTGTCGAGATGTGGCAGCGGCGGCTCGAATTCGAGTTGCTGGGCGCCGTCGCGGCCGTGTTCCGCCACCTTCATCCGGCCATGGCCACGCTCGAAGTGCCGCAGGTCGCACCCTGGGGCGAGGCGAACAAAGGCAAGGTGGAGAGCTTCCTTCACCTTCTCGACCGACACTTGGCGAACCACGCCTTCGTGGCGGGCGACCGGTTCTCGGTCGCCGACATCACCGGACTGATCGGGATCGACTTCATGCGCTTGCCGAAGCTGCCGATTCCGGCCGGGCTCGACCATGTGAAGAGATGGCACACGGCGATCAGGCAACGCCCGAGCGCGTCGGCTTGACGATGCGGCTTCGCGTCATCGGTTGCGGCGATGCGTTCGGGTCGGGTGGCCGGGCCAATACCTGTTTCTGGGTCGAATGCGGCAAGACGGTCGCGGCGCTGGATTTTGGGGCGACGTCGCTTGTCGAGCTGAAACGGGCCGGGCTCGATCACGACCAGCTCGATGTCGTCATCCTCAGTCACCTCCACGGCGACCATTTCGGCGGGCTGCCCTTCCTCCTGCTCGACGCGCAATTCGAGCGGAAACGGGAGCGCCCGCTGACGATCGTCGGGCCGGTCGGGACCCGGGAGCGCATCCACGCCGCGCTCGAAGTGTTCTTCCCCGGCTCGTCGCAAGTGGCGTGGAGCTTCGCGCTGTCCTTCGTCGACTTGCCGTGCCGCGAGCCCTACCCGTTCGCGGATCTCGCCATCGAATCGGTCGAGGTGATCCATCCCTCGGGCGCGCCCGCGACCGGCCTTCGCGTGCGCTGCGGGGACAAGCTCCTGGCCTTTTCCGGCGACACGGCCTGGACCGACGCCCTGTTCGACATCGCGAAAGGGGCCGACCTCTTCATCGTCGAATGCTTCATGCCGGACGGGGACCCCTACGGGCACGGCGCGCTCGAGACGCTGGATGCCCACCGCAACCAGTTCCAGACCGACCACATCATGTTGACCCACATGAGCCCCGCGATGCTCGGCCGCATGGACGAGGCCCGGGCCCGCGGCTTTCTCGTCGCCCATGACGGTCTCGTGCACGAAGTCTGACCCGGAGAGCTACGAGTCGATCGCCGCGAGGGTCAGGGCCTGCCGGATCTGCCGGGACGATCCGGGGACGAGGCGAGCCCTGCCGCACGAGCCGCGGCCGATCTTCCAGGGTTCCGGCCAGGCCCGGCTCCTGATCGCAAGCCAGGCGCCCGGCAACCGCGCCCATCAGAGCGGGATTCCGTTCCAGGACCCGTCCGGGATCCGCCTCCGCGCCTGGCTCGGGCTCGACGAGCCGACCTTCTACGACGACCGGAGGGTCGCCATCATTCCGATGGGGTTCTGCTTCCCGGGCTACGACGCGAACGGCGGCGACCTGCCGCCCCGGCCCGAATGCGCGCCGGTCTGGCGGCGTGCGGTGCTCGACACCCTGCCGCGGCTCGAGCTGATCCTCCCGATCGGCCTCCATTCGCAGGGCTGGCATCTCGGGCGCGGCGCGAGCCTCACCGACACCGTGCGGCGCTGGCAGGAGATCCTCGACGGCTCGGGCCGGCCCCGCATCCTGCCGCTGCCGCACCCGTCCTGGCGGAACACGAGCTGGCTGAAGAAGCATCCGTGGTTCGAACAGGACCTCCTGCCGGTGCTGAGGCGCGAGGTGGGGGCCCTCGTCGGCGAGGCGCCAGTCACCTCAGGTGAGCGGCCGCCCCTCGCGCCCGGCCACGTCCTGGATGAACTGCCAGGCCGTCCGGCCTGACCGGGCGCCCCGCGTCGTCGCCCATTCCAGCGCCTCGGACCGCAGCCTCGCGCGGTCCTGGTCGAGGCCCCAATGCGCCGCGTAGCCGAAGACCATCTCGAGATATTCGTCCTGGCTGCATTTGTGGAAGCCGAGCCAGAGGCCGAACCGGTCGGAGAGCGAGACCTTCTCTTCCACGGCCTCGCCGGGGTTGATTGCCGTCGAGCGTTCGTTGTCCATCATGTCCCGGGGGAGGAGATGGCGACGGTTCGAGGTCGCATAGAAGATGACGTTGTCGGGACGCCCCTCGATGCCGCCTTCCAGCACCGCCTTCAGCGACTTGTAGGAGGTGTCGTCGCCGTCGAAGGAGAGGTCGTCGCAGAAGACGATGAAGCGATGCGGGTCGTCGCGCACGAGCGACATCAGTTCGGGCAGGCTCTCGATGTCCTCGCGGTGGATCTCGACCAGTTTCAGCGGCCGCGCCGCCGCGCGCGCACCCGCATTCACCTCGGCATGGACCGCCTTCACCAGCGAGGACTTGCCCATGCCGCGCGCGCCCCAGAGGAGGGCGTTGTTCGCCGGCAGGCCCCGGGCAAAGCGTTCGGTGTTCTCGACGAGGGTGTCTCGCATCCGGTCGATGCCGCGGAGCAGCTCCATCGCCACGCGGTTGACCCGCGGCACAGGCACGAGCCGATGTGACGTAGGTTGCCAGACGAAGGCGTTCGCGACGGTGACGTCGGCGCGCTCCGGGACGGCCGGGACCCGACGCTCCAGCGCGTCCGCGATCCGCCTGAGGGTGTGATGGATGTCGTCGTCGAATGCGCTCGTCATGCCCTCGTCGCCTTGTTGCGGGCCGGAGTTACAGCGCTGCGATCCGGTTCGTCCACTCGCTGATGCCGGCTGCGCGCGACGCATGACGTTTCGATGTATTAACGACTTTTCCGCTGGAGCATGCTCAAAGCGCATAGCTGCCTTTCAGGGCAGGTGCTCACCAATAATGCCGTGACTGGTTATACGCAGTGCAGCACGACGGGGCGCTTCACTCCCGCCGCCCGGAAACGAGACCATGTTCACCTCACTGCTTCTCTCCAAGATCAAGGCTTACCTCCATTACCGCGAGACCGTCCGCGAGCTGTCGCGGCTCACGGACCGCGAGCTGGATGATATCGGTATCGCCCGGTTCCAGATCGATGGCCTCGCCCGCAAGGGCTCGATCGGCTGAGGCTCCGGTCAGCTCTTCGATGACCGCCAACGCCCGCCTCATGGCGGGCGTTTTCATGTCCGGGCCTTGCCGGAGCTTTGGCCGATCCGCTACCTGCTGCGGATGACACCTGAACCCATCCACATCGTCGGCGGGGGGCTCGCCGGCTCGGAGGCCGCCTGGCAGGCGGCCGAGGCCGGCGTGCCGGTGATCCTGCACGAGATGCGGCCGAACCGCTCGACCGAGGCCCACCAGACCCAGGATCTCGCCGAACTCGTCTGCTCGAACTCCTTCCGGTCGGACGATGCAGAGACGAACGCGGTCGGCCTGCTTCACCAGGAGATGCGCCGCCTCGGTTCCCTGATCCTGCGCGAGGCGGATCGCCATCAGGTCCCTGCCGGAGGAGCGCTCGCCGTCGATCGCGACGGCTTCGCCCAGGCCGTGACGGCGGCCCTCGAAGCCCATCCGCTCGTCACCATTCTGCGCGAGGAGGTGGCGGGTTTGCCGCCCGAGGGTTGGGGGCCGACCATCCTGGCCACGGGCCCGCTCACCTCCCCCGCCTTGGCCGAAGCCGTGCGCGGGCTCACCGGCGAAGGGGAACTCGCCTTCTTCGACGCCATCGCGCCGATCGTGCATCGCGACACGATCGACATGACGAAGGCCTGGTTTCAGTCGCGCTACGACAAGGCGGGGCCGGGCGGCACGGGCGCGGATTACATCAACTGCCCGCTCACCCGCGAGGGCTACGAGGCCTTCATCGCGGCCCTCGTCGCGGGGGAGAAGACGTCCTTCAAGGAATGGGAGGCCTCGACCCCCTATTTCGACGGCTGCCTACCGATCGAGGTCATGGCCGAACGCGGGGCGGAAACCCTGCGTTGGGGTCCGATGAAGCCGGTCGGGCTGACCAACCCCCACGATCCCGAGGTGAAGCCCTACGCCATCGTCCAGCTGCGGCAGGACAATGCGCTCGGCACCCTGTTCAACATGGTTGGCTTCCAGACCAAGCTGAAACATGGCGAGCAGGTCAGGATCTTCCGGAGCATCCCGGGACTGGAACGCGCGGACTTTGCGCGGCTCGGCGGCCTGCACCGCAACACCTACCTGAACTCGCCGAAGCTGCTCGACCAGGAACTGCGCCTCCGCCTCCGGCCGCAGCTGCGCTTCGCCGGCCAGATCACCGGCTGCGAAGGCTATGTCGAGAGCGCGGCGGTCGGACTGATGACCGGCCGCTTCGCCGCGGCCGAGCAGACCGGCATTCCCGTCACGCTGCCGCCGGAGACGACGGCGATCGGCGCCCTGATCCGGCACATCACCGGCGGCCACATCGCGGCCGAGGAGGAGGGCGGGCCCACGCCGGAGAAGCCGCGCTCCTTCCAGCCCATGAACGTCAATTTCGGATTGTTTCCGCTCCTCGACCGCGCGCCCAAGGCGCCGGACGGCAAGCGCCTGCGCGGATCGGAAAAGGCACTCGCCCGCAAGCGGGCCATGACCGAGCGGGCGCGGGCCGAGCTCGGCGCGTGGCTCGGAGAGAGCGTCCGGGAAGCCGCGGAGTAGGGACGCGCCCGCTTCTCCCCTTGCGGGAGAAGTCGAGTCCCACGTCGGTGCGACCGGATGAGGGGTCACGGCGCTGAACCCCTTATCCGTCACGGCGTCGCCGCCACCTTCTCCCGCAAGAGGAGAAGGGGCGCTTCGGGGATCCTCAGAACCCCCGCTTCGAACCCCACCACAGGCTCGCGAGCCGCCGCCAGGCCGGGCGTTCGGCCGGCGTCGCGAGCGGGTCGAGGCCGGACCGGTCCATCGCGGCGAGGTCGCTCGCGACGAGGGCGGCGGGCAGGAAGGCCGGCCGAATCGCGGCCGGGAGCGCCGCCTGGAGGCTACGCGCCGTCGCGAGATGGGTGCGGGCGCGCTCACGGAGATCGGCCAGGACGGTGACGACCCCCGGTCCGCCACGCCCGAGCACGATGTCGTCCCGGGTGACGCCGTGCCGGTCGAGAAGGTCTCTGGGCAGGTAGAGCCGGCCCTGGCGCGCGTGCCAGGGGAGGGCGCGGAGCAGGCCCGTGAGCCCGTAGGCGATCCCGGCATGGCCCGCCGCGTCGGCCCCGCCTGGGTCGCGCCCATCCGCCAGAACGAGGGTCGCCAGGCGCATGAGGGACGAGGACGTCTCGCCGAGATAGCCCTCGAGATCGCCGAGCGAGGGCATCGGGTCGTCGTAGAGGTCGAAGACCCGGGCATCGATGAGGTCGATGAACGCCTGCCGGGGCAGCGAGAAGCGGGCGATCGTGTCCTCGAGCGCGGCCGCGACCGGGTTTGCCATCACGTCGCCGCGGGCGAGTCCCTCCACTGCGTCGCGCCACCATTGCAATCGGATTTCGCCCGGCATCGGAGCGGAGACCGCCTCGCGCACGCGGGCGATCTCGGTCGAGAAGGCGTAAAGCGCGAAGAGGTGAGGGCGCTTGTCGGCGGGGGCGAAGAGGGCGGACCAGTAGCGGTCGCGGTCGGCCTCGCGAAGCAGCGTTTCGCAATGGCCGTAGTCCTCCGTGACGTCGCGGCGTTCCTCGGCGGGCAACGGGCTAATCGACCGCGATCAGGGCCGCCCCGACGCGGCGATTCTCGGCGAGAAGGACGTTGTAGGTCCGGGCGGCCGGGCCGGTCTGCATCGCGTCGAGCGAGATGCCGGCCTCGCGGAACCGGGTCCGCAGCCGGTCCGGCAGCACGACCAGCTCGCGGCCGGTGCCGACCAGCAGGAACTCGACCTGGATCTCGTCCCGGAAGACCGGATCGAAATCCGAGCGCTTGACGTCGGCCGCTGAGGTGACGTCCCAGCTCCGGATGCCGGAGGGCAGGATCAGGATCGACCCGCGATGCGACATTCCGCCGAAGCGAAAGCCGCTCCGGCCATAGGCGTCGATCAAGTGTCGGCCGGGGACGAAACCGGGAGCCGGGTTGTCCGCCTCGGTCACTCGGCCGGTTGCGGCACGGCGGCGCCGTCGCGCACGGGCACGCGCTGGCTCGACCTGACGCCGATATAGATCAGGACGGGCGAGGAGATCAGGATCGCGGAATAGGTGCAGATGAACACGCCGGCGAGCATCACCTGCGCAAAGCCCTCGATCGCCCGTCCACCGAACATCACGAGAGCGGCAAGCGCGAGGATCGTCGTCATCGACGTGATCGCGGTCCGGGACATCGTGGTGTTGAGCGACAGGTTCAGGAGCTCGACGGTCGGCATGGTCTTGTAGCGCCGGAGCAGCTCGCGGGTGCGGTCGAACACGACGACCGTCTCGTTCAGCGAATAGCCGACGATCGTCAGGATCG
>NZ_CAXTAZ010000055.1:0-32700 GCF_964242715.1 uncultured Enterovirga sp. | reverse complement strand
GGCGATGGCGACGAAGCTCCCCGCCGCCCAGGTGATCGGTCGTGTCATCTCGCTCTCGACATCGCGCGAGAGCGTCCGTCGCCTGGGGTCACCGCTCGATTAACGCCGGCCCGAACTCCGCCGGCACGGCGCATCGTGGTTTCGGGACCCTTTGCAGGGCCCCGAAAGCTGTAGGCATCGACCCGCCTGACCCGCCCCGCGCCGCGGACGATGCGGGAGCCGCGCCATCGGCCTGTCGTGACAGGGCGGCGCGCGGTTGCTAAGCGGTGCCGCCCGACCGGGCCGGGCCGTCTTTCCGCTGGATCAGGGTTCATGAACGTTTTCGGGCTCTTCGAGCGCCGGGTTGTGGAGGCGTTGGAGCGTCTGATCGCGGCCGGGACCCTGCCGGCGGAGATCGACCTGTCGCGGGTGGTGGTGGAGCCGCCGCGCGATTCAGCCCATGGCGACCTCGCCACCAACGCGGCTCTGGCGATCGCGAAGCCGGCCCGGATGAATCCGCGCGCGCTGGCCGATCTCCTGGTCGCCGACCTCGCCACGGACCCGCGCGTGGTCGAGGCCTCCGTGGCGGGGCCGGGCTTCATCAATCTCAGGCTCGCGCCGTCGATCCACCACGAGGTGATCCGGGCGGCGCTCGTCGATCCGGAGGGCTTCGGCCGGAGCGGGCAGGGGGCCGGCGCGGCCGTCAACGTCGAATACGTCTCCGCCAACCCGACCGGCCCGATGCATGTCGGCCATGGCCGCGGCGCGGTCTTCGGCGACGCCCTCGCGAACCTGCTCGGCTTCGCCGGCTATGCGGTCACCCGCGAATATTACGTCAACGATGCCGGCGCGCAGGTCGACGTCCTCGCCCGCTCCGCCTTCCTCCGCTACCGCGAGGCGCTGGGCGAGGAGGTCGGAGCGATCCCCGAAGGGCTCTATCCGGGCTACTACCTGAAGCCGGTTGGGGCCGCGCTCGCGGCCACCCATGGCCGCGATCTCGTCGGGATGCCGGAAACGGAGTGGCTGCCCATCGTCCGCGCGGCCGCGATCCGGGCCATGATGGAGCTCATCCGCACCGATCTTGCCGTGCTTGGCATCCGGCACGACGTCTTCTTCTCCGAGCGCTCGCTCTCCGCCGGGCCGGACGCGATCGCGGCGACGATCGCCGACCTTCGCGTCCGCAACCTCGTCTACGAGGGCCGGCTGCAACCGCCGAAGGGCCAGCCGGTCGAGGATTGGGAGGACCGCGAGCAGACGCTGTTCCGGGCAACGGAGTTCGGCGACGACGTCGACCGGCCGCTCCTGAAGTCGGACGGCTCCTATACCTATTTCGCGGCCGACATCGCCTATCACCGCTCCAAGTTCGAGCGCGGCTTCTCCCGGATGATCGACATCTGGGGAGCCGATCACGGCGGCTATGTGAAGCGGATGAACGCGGCCGTGCGGGCGCTCAGCGCCGGACAGGCCGAGCTCGACGTCAAGCTGTGCCAGCTCGTGAAGCTGCTCCGGGGCGGCGAGCCCGTGAAGATGTCCAAACGCTCGGGCGATTTCGTCACGTTGCGCGAGGTGGTCGACGAGGTCGGCGCGGATTCGACCCGCTTCATGATGCTCTACCGCAAGAACGACGCGCAGCTCGATTTCGACCTCGCCAGGGTCGTGGAGCAATCCAAGGACAACCCGGTCTTCTACGTCCAATATGCGCATGCGCGCTGTGCGTCGGTCTTCCGGCAGGCGGCCGAGATATTCGGCCGGTCGCCGTCGCGGGAGACGCTGGCCGCGGCGGACCTCTCGATCCTGACCGACGAGGCCGAACTCGAGATCGGTCGCCGCATCGGTCAATTCCCGCGGGTGATCGAAGCCGCCGCCCTCGCCCACGAGCCTCACCGCATCGCCTTCTACCTCTACGATCTCGCCAGCCTTTTTCACGCGCTTTGGAACAAGGGCAAAGACTTGCCGCAATTACGGTTTGTTAAACAAGGAGATGAAATGTCGACCGTCGCGAGGCTGGCCCTCGTGGGTGCGCTGAAGGGCGTGCTCGCGTCCGGCCTCACGATTCTTGGGGTGCAGGCGCCGGACGAGATGCGCTGAGGCGTGTCGCGGGCCGGAGACGACGTTGCCGTGTCACGAGTCAGGACCCACCTCGGACCCTGACAGGATGCGTCGGACGACGTGTCGGAGAGCGTATTCATGAGCGAAGCCAGACACCAGCGGTTCGAGATCGACATCGAGGAGATCGAACGCGAGCTGCGGCGCTCGGCCGAGGCCGCCCCCGCGCCCCGCACCGACCCCTTGGCAGAACTCGCCCGCATCGTCGGGCAGGATGATCCCTTCCGGGGCATCATCGGCGAGGGCCGCGCGAATGCCGGCGCCGCACCGCCGCTGCAGCATGGCGGTCGTCACGAGGAGCCGGGGCAGGGCGGGTTCGAGCCGGTCCTGGACGCCGGCGACCGGTTCGGCGCGCGTGGCACGTCGCCGCAGCAGGGTGGTCCCTACGACCCCGTCCAGGACGTCTACGGCTCTCCCGACGCCGCCTTGTCCGAAGAGGACATGCAGCCGCTTCGCCCGCGCCGCTCGCGGGCCAGGCTGGCGGCCGTGATCGCGACGCTAGTCGTCGCCACGGGCGCGGGTGCGGGCGGGCTCTATTGGTATCGTACCGGCGGCAGCTTCAGCGTCTCCGGCCCGCCGCCGCTCGTCTCCGCCGACCGGACCCCGGTCAAGAAGCCGCCCGAGAATCCGGGCGGCATGGAGGTGCCGAACCAGGATCGGCAGATCTACGAGCGCGGCGCATCCGACGGGACGAGCCGGGTCGTGGATGGGCGCGAGCAGCCGATCGACGTCCGCGAAGCCGCCCGCGGCATGCCGGCCGTGACGGACCGGCCGCCGACCATCTCGGCCCGGGCTCCCGTGGCGGGAGCCCCCGTGGCGCCGGGCTCCGCGCCCGAGGGCGGTCCCGTTCCGCCGACGTCGACGGTCGCCGTGGCGCCGCCCCCGCCGAGCAGCAATGCCGTCGCGTCGGCTCTGGGCGAACCGCGCCGGGTCCGGACCGTTGCGGTCCGGCCGGACGGGTCGGTCTATACCCCGAGCAGCACCGCGAGCCTCGTCGATACCCCGCCCAGCCTGATGCCGGGCGGGACCCTGCCGCCGCCCGTTGCCGTGTCGACGGTGAGCGTGCCGGGTCGGAATGGCTCGTCGACGCCTGCGCTGGCGGCTCCGGCCCCGGCGATGGCGCCCCCGCCGGCTTCGGCCGCCTTGGCTGCCCCGAACTCTCCCGGTGATGCGGCGCCCGCCCGCGAGCCCGTCCGGGTGCTTCCTCCGGCCCGCCCGAAGTCGCTCGTCGACGCGGCCTCGACCGAAGCCCCGACCCGGACAGCCTCGGTCGAGACGGCCGATTCGCCCCCGCGGGCGGGTTCGGATCGGAGGCCGGCCTCCGAGACCGCCGGAAACTTCACCGTGCAGATCGCCGTGCGGCCGACGGAAGCGGAGGCGCGGGCTGCCTATACCCAGCTCCAGGAAAGGTTCTCGGGCGATCTGGACGGACGCCCGGCCACGGTGACCGAGGCCGAGGTAAGGGGAAAGACGGTGCACCGCGTCCGGGTCGGACCGATGACCAAGGCCAGCGCGACCGCGCTCTGCACCAAGCTCAAATCGTCCGGCGGCTCCTGCTTCGTGGCGGGCAACTGAGCGTGCAGGCGAGGGTGGCCGGGCCGGGTCCGGCGTGAGCGCGCGCGCCTTCATCGCGGGCTGCGCCGGCCTGGTCCTGTCGGCGGAGGAGCGCGCCTTCTTCCGCGAGGCCGATCCCTTCGGCTTCATCCTGTTCCGCCGCAATGTGGGCTCCCCGGACCAGGTGCGGGCGCTGACGGCCGCTCTGCGCGATGCGGTCGGACGGGCAAACGCACCCGTGCTGATCGACCAGGAGGGCGGACGCGTGCAGCGTCTCGGGCCGCCGCATTGGCCGCGCTATCCGGCCGGGCGCGCCTATGGCCGCATCGTCCGGGACGCGGAGGCGAGCGGTCGCGATCCGGCCTGGCTCGGCGCCAGGCTGATCGCCCACGATCTCCGCGACCTCGGCATCGACGTCGATTGCCTGCCGGTGCTCGACGTGCCGGTGCCCGGCTCGCACGACATCATCGGCGACCGCGCCTATGCCGAGGACCCGGACGAGGTGGCGCGGCTCGGCGGCCACGCCGCGGCCGGGCTCCTGGCCGGCGGCGTGCTGCCGGTCGTGAAACACGTGCCCGGCCACGGCCGCGCCGGGTCCGACAGCCACGAGGCCTTGCCCCGCGTGAGCGCCTTGCTCGACGATCTCCGGGCGCGCGATTTCCGGCCCTTCCGGGCGCTGGCCCACCTGCCGGTCGCGATGACCGCGCATGTCGTCTACGAAGCGATCGATCCGGACGGTCCGGCCACCACCTCGGCGCGGGTCATCTCCACCATCGTGCGCGGCGAGATCGGGTTCGACGGTCTCCTCCTCACCGACGACCTGTCGATGAAGGCGCTCTCCGGCGATTTCCGCGATCGGGCCGAGGCCGCCTTCCGGGCCGGCTGCGACGTGGCCCTGCATTGCAACGGCGACCTCGCCGAGGCGAGACGGGTGGCAGAGGGATCGCCGCGTCTCGCCGGGCGATCCCTACGGCGGGCCGAGGCCGCGCTCGCGCTCGTCTGCCGCGAGCCCGAGGACGATTTCGATCCTGTGGATGCGCGGCTCGCGCTGGAGACGGCGCTGTCGCAGGCGGCGTAAGCGTTGGGTTCCACGCACCCGGCGAGTCGCACCCTCTTCCATGACGGACGAGCTGACCTTCGAGACTGAGACGGGACGGGCGGACCGCGCCTCCGGGGACCCGCTCCTGGTCGTCGATGTCGGCGGGTTCGAAGGACCGCTCGACCTCCTCCTCGATCTCGCCCGGCGGCAGAAGGTCGACCTGCACGAGATCTCGGTCCTGGCGCTCGCGGAGCAATATCTCCGCTTCGTCGAGACCGCCCGGACGATGCGGCTCGAACTCGCGGCCGATTATCTCGTCATGGCGGCCTGGCTCGCCTATCTGAAATCGCGCCTGCTCCTTCCCGAGCCGCCGAAGCCGGAGGGCGAGAGCGCCGAGGACCTGGCGCTCGCCCTCGCGACCCGGCTCCGGCGGCTCGACGCGATCCGGGAGGCCGCGCGGCTCCTCGGAGAACGCCCGCAGCTCGGCCGCGACGTCTTCGCCTCCGGCGCGCTCGGGCCGGCCGCTTCCGAGGACCCGGCTGCTGCCCCGACGCGGCCGGTCTACGAGGGCTCCCTCTACGATCTCCTCTCGGCCTATGCCGGCCAGCGGCAGCGCAGGATCGAGGTCAGGGTGACCATGGCGAAGCGCCTGGTCTGGTCGCTCGACGATGCGAGGGCGGCGCTGGAGCGCCTGCTCGGGACGTCGGTCGGCTGGGTCGAGCTCGACGCCTACCTGCTGCGCTACCTCGCCGACCCGGCGATGCGGGTCTCGGCTCTCGCGTCCTCCTTCTCGGCCGCGCTCGAGATGGTGCGCGAGGGGAGGGCGCTCCTGCATCAGGAAGCCCCCTTCACGCCCCTGATGATGAAGCGGAGCGAGCCGGCCCTCCGTCTCGTCCTTCCATGAATGCCGCGCTGAAACGGCTCGAGGCGATCTCCCGCTCATACGGCGGGGCCGACGCCTTTGCGGAACCCGAGACCGTGCGGATCGCGGAAGCCCTCCTGTTCTCCTCCGCGACGCCGATGAACGCGGTCGCGCTCGCCGGGCGGCTGCCGGCCGATACCGACATCGCCGCCGTGATCGCGGACCTGACCCGGCTCTACGCGGGCCGCGGCGTGAACCTCGTCCGGGTCGCCGGCGGCTGGGCCTTCCGGACGGCGCAGGACCTTGCCTTCACGCTGGGCGAGGAAGCCCCGCCCGCCCAGAAACTGTCCCGCGCCGCCATGGAGGTGCTGGCGATCGTCGCCTACCACCAGCCGACGACGCGGGCCGACATCGAGGAGATCCGCGGCGTGGCGGCCTCGAAGGGCACCCTCGACACCCTGATCGAGACCGGCTGGGTCAGGCTGCGGGGCCGGCGCCGCGCGCCCGGCCGCCCCATCACCTACGGCACGACGCCGGCCTTCCTGGCCCATTTCGGTCTCGATGCGATCACAGACCTGCCCGGGCTCGAAGAGCTGAAGGGGCTCGGCTTCCTCGAGGGCCGGATCCCGGGCGACCTCGCGATGCCGATTCCGTCGGACGGATTGGCCCTGATGGCCGACGAGGACCCGCTCGAGGCCGATCTCGATTCCATGACGCCCTACGGTCCGGACGAGTAGCGGCGCTCAGAGCCGCATCCACGCGCTCACGCCGATATAGGGCGAGCCCCGCTTGTGGGAATCGTCCTCCATCCAGCCGCCCGAGAGCCGCAGCGTCACGACCGACATGGCAAGCCCCGTGACGTGGCCGCCCCACCGCACCTCGCGATAGGTCGGGGTCGCGTAGACGGTGATCTCGGGCCCGACGAAGGCGGAGCCGAAGACCCGGTATCCGACCGAGGCCCGGTTCCACAGGCTGGTCCGCGTCGAGCTGACGATCAGCGTGTTCGTGACCAGCAGGTCCGGGCTCGGGTGGAGCCAGAGGTCGAGCTGGCCGCGGGCGCCGACCCGGGGCTGCGACCAGCGGTAGACCCGCCCGCCATAGGTCAGCTGCTCCTGCTGCACCTCAGGCCCGGCAAAGGCCGCGACGTGAACGCGGTCGCCATTCCACTGGTAGCCGAGGAGCGCGCTCGTCTGATGGGTGAAGCGCAGCACCGGCACGTCGATGCCCTGGTTCCTGGACCGCTCCGGCGTGAGGCCGAAGCCGGTGCTTTCCATGAGCAGGAAGCCGCTTCGGTCCAGCGGCCCGGTCAGGCTCTGCTTCGCGCCGCCCGTCACGAAGACCGAGCGGCCGGCATCGAGGCTGCCGAACAGCACCGCATGCTGGTCTTCGGGCCGGATGAACAGATCTTCGTCCCGCGGCCCGGCCGCACCGACAGCGCTCCAGGCGCAAAGAAGCGCGGCTACGACAGCGGTACGGACGCGTACGGGAGACCGGAACACTGGACGCTACTCCCCGACCAGGGGCACTCACGGCTCCATTGTTCATCGAACACCCGGCAGGATGCAACGGAAGTTTAACCATGTCCGGGATGGCGACCGGCACGCGTTGCGGCATGATCCTCGCTACGGCGTGAATGGCCGCCGACGAAGAAGGAGAGCGCGTCGAACCGTATCGAGGTCGTTAACCCTTTGTCTTGAAACTCATGACGTCGCCGGCTGGTCGACCGTGACGCCCGGCGCGAGGAGGTTGCGATGGTCTGCGAGGATTTCCGCCGCCAGTTCGAAGGTTTCGGGCTCACGACGGCCACCATTCTGTATGGTTTGCCCGATTATCCGAAGCTGCTGCAGAGCTTCGTGTGGCAATTCCACGATCTCGCACCGCGCTTTCCCGAACTCACGAAGTTCCTCGATTTCTGGCGCCGCGAGCTCGACGGTCCGCTCCATTCGGTGACGGTGGCCCATTGCGGGCTGATCAAGCCGGCCGAGTTCCGGGCCGTCAGCGGCGTCCTGACGCTGCATTGACGCCGATCTTCGGTGCGGGTCTGCCCTTGGGTGGCCCGTGCCGACTTGGCCGGCAGGCCTCGCTGCGCTAGAGGAGCGCCTCCCGACGCTCCCCGGTAGGCCGGTTGTTTCCTGAAGCGCGCATCTCGGCGGTCCTCTCGTCCTTGGCGGGGAACGCGACTGACCGGCTGACTGTCGCGCAGATCGTGGCGGCGCTGCGCGATCGCGCGTTCGCGATCCTGGTCGTGCTTCTCGGCCTGCCGAATTGCCTGCCGATGCCGCCGCCGATTCCGCTCGTCTGCGGGCTTCTCCTCATGCTGGTCGCGATCCAGATCGCGGCCGGGCAGGACGCGCCGTGGCTGCCGAAGCGGCTCCTGCGGCAATCGATCCCGCAGGAGGCCGTCACCCGCGCCGTGAGGCGCACGATGCCGGTCTTGCAGCGACTCGAGCGCTGGTCGCGACCCCGCATCGCCTTCCTCGAGACGCCGCTCGCGTTGCGTCTCATCGGCTTCCTGCTTCTCGCGCTCTCGCTCGGCCTCCTGGTCGCGGCCCCGGTGATCGGGCAGATCCCGATCGGGCTCGCCGTCTGCCTCGTCGGGCTCGGGCTTGTCGAGCGGGACGGCGTGCTCGTCATCATCGGCATCGTCCTCGGCGCGATCGGCGTCGTCGCGAATCTCGGCTTCGCCTACGCCATCTTCTCGGTCATCGAGCACTTCTTCTGGGACCGTCCGGAGAGCTTACCGAATGTTCATGCGAGCGTGATGCTGGGGTAACGAGCGGTCTTCTAGATACGTCTCATCGGATCGGGTCCGGATCGTCGAAAGGCGGCCTCCTGCCGCATCGAGACCCCGCCGCAGGTCTCGAGCGCCGCGACCCCAGACGACGAGACCAGGGCTGCAATCGTCGCCCCCCGCCAGCTCTGTGTTTCGTGGCGGCAGGCCGGATCACGTATCCGGCCTGCCGCTTCCCGTCGAAACGCGTTAAGTTGCCCACATGCGCATTCTGGTCATCGAGGACGATCGCGAGGCCCTGGCCTATCTGGTGAAAGCCTTTCGCGAAGCGGGTCATGCGGCCGACCAGGCCCAGGACGGCCTCGATGGCTACGCCATGGCGGAAGCGGGCCATTACGACGTGCTCGTGGTCGACCGGATGCTGCCGAAGCTCGACGGCCTCTCCGTCATCCGTTCGCTCAGGGAGCAGAAGGTCGAGACCCCCGCCCTGATCCTCTCAGCCCTGTCCCAGGTCGACGACCGCGTGAAGGGCCTCCGGGCCGGCGGCGACGATTATCTGTCGAAGCCCTATTCCTTCTCCGAGCTTCTCGCGCGCGTCGAGGTCCTCGCCCGCCGGGGCGGGCGTTCGGGCGGCGGCGAGCCGACCAGCTACCGGGTGGCGGATCTCGAACTCGATCGGCTGTCGCACCGGGTCACGCGCGGCGGCCAGGACGTCCTGCTGCAGCCGCGCGAATTCCGGCTGCTCGAATATCTCGTCCGCCATGCCGGCCAGGTCGTGACCCGGACGATGCTGCTCGAACATGTCTGGGATTATCACTTCGATCCGCAGACCAACGTCATTGACGTGCACGTGTCGCGGCTCCGGGCCAAGATCGACCGCGGCTTCGACAAGCCGCTGATCCATACCGTGCGCGGTGCAGGATACATGGTCCGTGACGGCGCGCGGTAGCCTGCTGCCGAAGCTGTTTCGGACGACGGCGTTCCGGCTGTCGCTCGCCTATCTCGCCGTCTTCGCGGTCTCGGTCTTCCTGGTTCTCGGCTACGTTGCCTGGAACACGACCCGCCTCTTCAACGACCAGATCCTCGACACGATCGAGGCCGAGCTCACGGGTCTCTCCGAGCAATACCGCCTCGCCGGGATCCGGCGCCTCGTCGCGATCGTCGACCGGCGGAGCCGGCAGCCCGGCGCCTCGCTCTATCTCGTCACGACCTTCCAGGGCGAGCGCATCGCCGGCAATGTCGGCTCGCTGCCGCCCGGCACGCTCGACACGGAGGGCCAGCGCGAGGTCGATTACGCGCGCGCGGACGAGGAGACGCGGGACCATCGGGCGATCGTCCGCGTGTTCCTCCTGTCGGGCGGGTTCAGGCTCCTCGTCGGACGCGACATCGAGGATCGGGTGCGGATCCGGAGCATCATGAACCGGGCGCTCGGCGCCTCGCTGCTCCTCGTCGGCATCCTCGGCTGCGCCGGGGGCTGGTTCGTGAGCCGGCGCGTCCTGAACCGCATCGACGGCATGACGGCGACGACCGCGACCATCATGGCGGGCGACCTGACCGGCCGGCTCCAGGTCGCCGGCACCGACGACGAGCTCGACCGGCTGGCCCTCAACGTGAACGCGATGCTGGACCGCATCGGCGAATTGATGACCGGCATCACCGAGGTGTCGAACAACATCGCCCACGATCTCAAGACGCCGCTCTCCCGTCTCCGCAACCGGGCCGACGAGGCCCTGCGCGGCTCCGGCCGGCCGGAGGATCTGCGCCAGGCGCTGGAGCGGGTGATCGAGGAGAGCGACAACCTCATCCGGATCTTCAACGCGCTCCTGATGATCGCCCGGCTTGAGGCCGGCCATGCGAGCGAATCGATGACCGAATTCGACGCGGCCGAGGTGACTTTGGGCCTCGCCGAACTCTACGAACCGGCGGCCGAGGATGCCGGCATGGCGCTCGACCTCAAGGTCGAGCCGGACCTCCCCGTGCGGGGGAGCCGGGAACTCCTCGGCCAGGCCGTCGCGAACCTCCTCGACAACGCGATCAAATACGGGGCCGAGACGGAGGGCGCATCGGCCGGCCCGGTCATCGTCTGCGCCGAGCGCGACGACAACACCATCCGGATCACGGTCGCGGATCGTGGGCCTGGCATTCCGGAGGAGGACCGCGAACGGGTCCTCGGCCGTTTCGTCCGTCTCGAGGCCGCCCGGTCGCGCCCCGGTTTCGGGCTCGGCCTGAGCCTCGCCGCCGCGGTGGCGCGGCTGCATGGCGGCGCGCTCACCCTCGGCGATCATGGGCCGGGGCTGAAGGCCGTGCTGTCACTGCCGGTCCGGACACCGGTTCCGGCATGACCGACCGCCCGCCTGCGGGATCGCTCGCGAGCCGCCTTCGTCCGGAGCCGGCCGGGGATGCGGAGTTCTTCGGCGATCTGGTGGCGCGGCTCGAGGCGCACGCCCCGTTCCTCTGGCGCCTGGCTTCGTCCGACCCGGACAGGCTCGCCGAGATCGAGCGCTCCGCACCCGAGGCTTTGCTCGACCGGATCGTCGCCTCGCAGGCGGCGCTCGGCGTGCGGTTCGCGGCGGGGGAGATCGGTCGCGACGAGGTCGCGCGCGCGTTGCGGCGGAACCGCTCCGCCCACGCGCTTCTCGTCGCGCTGGCCGATCTCGGCCGTGTCTGGGACTTGGAGGAGGTCACGGACGCGCTCACCCGCTTCGCCGACGCCTCGGTCGCGAGCGCATTGGCGGTGGGGCTCGGGGAGGCCGTCGCGTCCGGCCGTCTCGATCCCGCGGCCATCGGAGAGGACGGCCGGGGCTGCGGCATCGTCGTGCTGGCGCTGGGCAAGCATGGCGGGGGCGAACTCAACTATTCGAGCGACATCGACCTCGTCGTGTTCTTCGACCCGGCCGCGCCGTCGCTGCCCGAGGGTGCCGAGCCGTCCCGGCTCTACAACCGCGTCGCGCAGGGGATCGTGAAGCTGCTGTCGGAGCGCACGCCGGACGGCTATGTCCACCGGGTGGATTACCGGCTTCGTCCGGATCCGGGCTCGACGCTGGCGGCGATCTCGCTCGCCTCCGCCTGCACCTATTACGAGACCGTCGGCCAGAATTGGGAACGGGCCGCCATGATCAAGGCGCGCCCGGTCGCGGGCGACATCGCGCTCGGGCGGCGCTTCCTCCAGGATCTCGCGCCCTTCATCTGGCGCAAATATTTCGACTTCGCGTCGATCGCCGACATCCACGCGATGAAGCGCCAGATCCACGCGGTTCGGGGCTTCGGCGAGATTGCGGTCGCGGGCCACGACATCAAGCTCGGGCGCGGCGGCATCCGTGAGATCGAGTTCTTCGTTCAGACCCAGCAGCTCGTCTTCGGCGGCCGCCGCCCGACGCTCCGGGGCCGCCGCACGCTCGACATGTTGCGCGCCCTCGAGAGCGAAGGCTGGATCACGCCGCTCGCGCGCGACGAACTCTCGGCCGCCTATCGCTTCCTGCGCGGAATCGAGCATCGCATCCAGATGGTCGCCGACGAGCAGACCCAGCGCCTGCCGTCGGAGGCCGGGGCGCTGGCCCGCTTCGCGAGCTTAGCCGGCTATCCCGATACCGCGGCCTTCGCGCAGGACCTGATCGCGCATGCGACGCGCGTACAGGGCCATTACGCACTCCTGTTCGAGGATGCGCCGGCGCTCGCCTCTGATCTCGGCAGCCTCGTCTTCACCGGAACCGAGGACGACCCGGCGACGCTGGCGACGCTGGGGGATCTCGGCTTTCGCGATCCCGCCCGGGTCGCCGAGACGGTGCGGGGCTGGCATTTCGGCCGCCGCGCCGCGATCACCTCCGCCCGGGCCCGCGAGGTCCTGACCGAGCTCGTTCCGCCGCTGCTGCAGGCGCTCGGCGGAACGGGCGATCCGGACGGCGCCCTGGCCCGCCTCGACGAGGCTTTCGGCCGGATGCCGGCCGCGGTCGAGCTCCTCACCATCCTGCGCTCGCACGAGAGGCTGCGGACCCTCTTCGCCGATCTCCTGGGCACCGCGCCGCGCCTCGCCGAGGCCGTGGCGGCGCGGCCGCATGTGCTCGATGCCGTGATCGATCCGAGCTTCGCCGCACCGATCACGGACGAGAAGGGTCTCGAGGCCGATCTCCGGGCGATGGTCGGCGAACCGGCCAGCACGGAGAGCTTCCTCGATCATCTCCGCGACGCCGTCCGCCAGCTGCAATTCGTCACCGGGGCGCGGCTCCTGTCGGGCATCCTCCCTCCGGCGGAAGCGGGCGCCGCCTTCGCGGCCATCGCGGGCGCAAGCATCAGGGCGGCGCTCGACTGGGTCGGCCGGGTCTTCGCCGCGGAGCATGGGGTCGTCCCCGGGGGAGCCGTCGCGGTCCTGGGCCTGGGTCGGCTCGGCGCCGGCGATCTCACGGCCGCCTCGGATCTCGACCTCGTCGTGATCTACGATTTCGACCCCGAGAACCGGACGAGCGACGGTGCCCGTCCGCTCGACGCCGCCGTCTATTACACGCGCCTGACCCAGCGCCTGATCGCGGCCCTCACCGTGCCGACACGCCGGGGCCGCCTGTTCGACATCGACATGCGGCTCCGCCCTTCCGGCACCAAGGGCCCGCTCGCCTCGCAGTTCTCCGGGTTCCGAGCCTATGAGGAGGGCGAGGCGGAGACCTGGGAGCATATGGCGCTGACCCGCGCCCGGGTTCTCGCCGGCGATGCCGGGCTGGGCGCGCGCATCGCGGAGGGGATCGCGGCCATCCTGTGCCGGCGCCGCGATCCCGCCGTCATCTACCGGGCCGTCGCCGAGATGCGGGCCCTCGTCGCGAAGGAGAAGGGGGAGGGCGACGGCCGCGATCTCAAGCTCGCCCGCGGCGGCCTGCTCGATCTCGACTTCCTGGCCCAGGCGATCGTGCTGGCGCATGCGGCGGATCACCCTCGTCTCGTCGGGCTCTCGACGGGGTCCGTGCTGGCGGATGCCGGGCGGCTCGCGCTCGTGGAAGCCAGCGACGCCGCGACGCTGGTCGCGGCCCGGACGCTTCTCGACGACGTCCTGCATTGGCAGCGGCTGACGCTCGGGAGCCGTTTGGAGGAGGCGGAGCGCGCGCCGGCTTTGCTGCGGCGGCTCTCGGCCCTGGTCGGCGCGCCCGATCCCGGCTCCTTCCTCGGCCATCTGGAAGAGGTCAGGCGGCCCGTTCGGGCGATCTTCGAGCGCGTTCTCTCCGGGTGACGCGCGGCTATTCGGCCGCGACGAGGACGTGACGGTGGGCCTCGACGCCGCGTTCCACCTGACGGTCGTTGGCCGCGGGCTGCGTCACCGGCAGGTGGACCAGCACGATCGTGCCGACCCCCCGTTCCGACCGGATCCGGATCCGCCCGCCATGCAACTCGGCCAGGCCCTTGGCGATCGCGAGCCCGAGGCCCGTCCCGCCGCCGCTCCGGCAATATTCGGCCTCCGTCTGCCCGAAGGGCTTGCCGAGACGGGGAAGGACTTCGGGGTCGATGCCGGCGCCGGCATCCTCGACATACAGGTTCAGCCGCTCGCCCGCGGTGCGGGCGCAGATCCGGACCGTGCCGCCCACCTGCGTGAACCGGACCGAGTTGCGGAGAAGCTGGACCAGGATGTCGTGCAGGGCGGTTCGGTCGGCCTGCAGCAGGACCGGCGTCGCGACGTCGACCGCGACGGAGATGTCCCGGGCGACGAGTTCGGGACCCATCGTGGCGAGCGCGCTCTCGATCGCGACCTCGATCCTGGTGAGTTGGGGCGAGAAGGTGATGCGGCCGGATTCGATCCGCGACATCTGCAGGATGCCGTCGATCACCTCGAGCAGCTTGTGGCCGCTCGCGTGGATGTCGTGGCTATACTCGGCGTAGCGGGGACAGCCGAGAGGTCCGAGGATCTCCTGGCGCATCATGTCGGCGAAGCCCAGGATCGCGTTCAAGGGCGTGCGGAGTTCGTGGCTCATCCGGGCGAGGAACTCGGTCTTGGCCTGGTTCTCCTCGAGGCTCCGCTCGGCCAGGGCCGCGTAATGCTGGGCCGCGGTCTCGGCCTGGCGAACCGACCCCTTGAGGCGCCGCTCGCGCTCCCGGAGCTTGGCTTCCGAGCGTTTCAGCGCGCTCACGTCCGTCTCGACCGAGACGATGCCGCCGTCGCGGGTTCGTCGCTCGTTGACCTGGACCCAGCGGCCGTCGGGGAGCTGCGTCTCGACCCGGCGCGTTCCGGGAAGGTCGAGATGCTGGCCCGCGAGGGGCTTTTCGGTCACGCGCGGCAGCATCGCGGCCGTGATGTCCCGACGAGTCGTGCCAGGCCGGGCGAGGTCGGCCGGCAATCCGTGCAGGTTGCGGAACTTGGAATTGCAGAGCACGAGCCGGTCCTCGGCGTCGTACAGGACGAAGGCCTCGGACAGGGTCTCGACCGCTTCCCTCAGGCGCAGATCGACATCGGCCCGGCGCGCCGCCTGGCCGCGCTCTTCGGTGATGTCGACCGCGAAGCCGACGATATGCTGGCTGGCGTCCAGCAGGTCGCGCACGACCTCCGCCTTGATCCGCAGCCACAGCCATTGCCCGGCCGCGGTCCGGGCCTTCATCTCGTGGTCGATCCGGGAGGCCGGCGAGGCTGCCGCAGCCCGGACCATCGCCAGGATGCAACCCTCCTCCGGCTGCAGGATGGCGGCGACCTCTTCCGGCGTCAGGTGTTCGCCGCGGGGCTGGTAGCCGAGGAGCTGGTACATCGACGCCGACCAGGAGACCCGGGCGTTCGTGACGTCCCAGTCGAAGACACCGCAGCGGCCCTGGACGAGCGACGCGTCGAGGCGCCGCGTGAGGCGGGTACAGAGGCGTCCCGCCGAACGCGCGCTTCGGGCGAAGCCGACGCAGCCTGCCGCGAGACCGAGGCAGCCGACCGAGACGAGCAGCACGAAAGCCGGCGAACCCCGCATGAACGGGGCCTCGGCCGCGACGGCCGAAAGCGGCTGGACCATCAGCAACTGCCCCGAGGCGAGGTCGCGGGTGGCGGCAAGAACCGGGGTTCCGTCCCGGAGGGTGGCGGTCATGATGCCGCTCGCCGCGCCCGTCATGCGATGCGAGGCGTCGCCCAGAACGTCGCCGAAGCTGAGGGCGCGAGGGCTTGTCGCCGGCTCGCTCGCGACGATGAAGCCCTGATGGTCCGAGACGTAGGCGGCGCCGCCGCGCGCCGCCGCCGTCTGCGGCAGGAGGCGGACGGCCCGCAATTGGCCTGGGGTCGGGCTTTCCCACGGAGCGACGGACTGGATTTCGTGCGCCGTCAGGCTCGCCACGAGGTCGAGGCGTGTCGCTTCCGATTCGATCGCGGCCGAGCGCGACTCGCGATGGTCGACCCAGACCGCGACCGCAAAGCCGGTGACGAAGAGAAGAGCCGCGACGGACACGAGCACCACCGGGTGGGTCGCGAAGGTCCGGACGCGACCGATGAGACATCCCATGCGGATCGGCTGGAGAAGACTCTGACTAGAACGCACAGCAACGCCATTGGCGTTCGCACCCATGCGCGAGCCCCTTTCACATCATCAGGTCATCCGTCGAAGATGTGCCGCATCTCGTCGAATCGACAACAATAGAATCGTCGTTCGCTGATTTGTCTAGAGTCCGCTTGGTCGTCTGTGGACATTTGAAAACCGCGCGGCGGCTGTGCCTCTGAAACCCTCGGATTTCGAGGGTGGGAGTCTGCTGCCGTACTCAGGGCTCGCGGAGGGAGCGGCTGGCGATGTCGGCGACGTCGGGCGAGAGATCGTCCTCGGCCGTGATGCGCAAGAGCGCCGCGCGGGCCTGTTCGCGCCGGCCCGCCTCCATCATGCGCCAGGTCGAGAATGCGGTGAGGAGGCGTGCGGCGACCTGGGGATTGCTCCCGTTCAGGGCGAGCACGATGTCGGCCAGGAAAACGTAGCCGGCGCCGTCCGGCCGGTGGAACTGGGTCGCGTTGCCGAGCGCGAAGCTGCCGACGAGGGCGCGCACGCGGTTCGGGTTGGAGAAGGCGAAGCCGGCATGCCCCATGAGGCCGCGGACGCGGTCGAGCGTCGCCCGTTCCGGCATCACGGCCTGCAGGGCGAACCACTTGTCCAGCGCGAGAGGCTCCTCGCCGTACCGCCCCGCGAAGGCCGCGAAGGCGCGTTCGCGGGCCTCGCCGGGATGGAGCGAGAGGGTCGAGAGGGCGGCGAGCCGGTCGGTCATGTTCCCGGCCGCCTCGAATTGCTCGAAGGCCGCGCTCACGCCCGCGTCCGGATCGCCCGCGGCGAGAAGGTCCAGCGCGACGTTGCGCAGCGCCCGGCGTCCCGCGCTCGCGGCGTCCGGCGAGTAGGTGGCTCTGGCCGGGAGCGCGTCCCGGACGCCCCGCAGCGTCGGGGCGAGGGCCAGGCCTACCTCGCGCCGCATCGCGTCGAGCGCGCGTCGGACCGCGTCGGGATCGACGTCGCGGCCGATCTCCTGGGCGATCTCGGCCTCGCCCGGCAGCGCCAGCGCGGTCGCCGCGAAGGCGGGATCCCGCTCGGCTTCGGCGGCGAGCAACGCCTCCAG
This sequence comes from uncultured Enterovirga sp., assembly GCF_964242715.1. Taxonomy (NCBI): domain Bacteria; kingdom Pseudomonadati; phylum Pseudomonadota; class Alphaproteobacteria; order Hyphomicrobiales; family Methylobacteriaceae; genus Enterovirga; species uncultured Enterovirga sp. The sequence continues at coordinate 15,903 of NZ_CAXTAZ010000055.1, read as the reverse complement.
CGCCGAGCTGAAGCCGGACAGTCCCGGATCGCTCGTCCCGCTGCCGACGAGGCGAACGAGGATCCGCAGCGCGACGGTCTGGGCCGATTGCCAGCGGTTGAACGGGTCGGTGTCGTAGCGGACGAGCGTCAGGAGGTCGGCCTCGTCGAGGTCGAGCCGCACCTTCACGGGCGAGGAGAAGCCGCGAAACAGCGACGGCACCGGGCGCGAAGGCAGGCCCCCGACTTCGAGGCTGTCCGAGGCGCGATCGAAGAGGAACACCCCGTCCGGCCTGACGCGCGGATGATCGATCGGGACGATCTCGCCACCCTCGGAGACGAGCCCGAGCGCGACCGGGAGGACGAGCGGCACCTTGTCCGGCTGATCCGACGTCGGCGGCGTGGTCTGGGTGAGATCGAGGCGGAAGCTGCCGGTCGCCGGGTCGTAATGGGTCCCGACGGCGACGGTCGGCGTCCCGGCCTGGTCGTACCAGCGCGCGAAATGCGTGAGGTCGCGGCCCGAGACGGTGGCGAAAGCCTCGAGGAAGTCCTCGACGGTCGCCGCGGTGCCGTCGCAGCTGTCGAAATAGCGCGTCATGCCGGCCGCGAAATCCGTCTCCCCGAGGAGCGACTTCAGCATGCGGATGATCTCGGCGCCCTTCTCGTAGACGGTGGCCGTGTAGAAGTTGTTGATCTCGCGGTATTGGCTCGGCCTCACGGGATGCGAGAGCGGGCCCGCATCCTCCGGGAATTGGCGCGCCCGGAGCGTGCGCACCTCGCCGATCCGGTGCACCGCCCGGGAGCGTTCGTCGGACGAGAATTCCTGGTCCCGGAAGACGGTGAGCCCTTCCTTGAGGCAGAGCTGGAACCAGTCCCGGCAGGTGATCCGGTTGCCGGTCCAATTGTGGAAATATTCGTGCGCGATGACGGCTTCGATATTGGCGTAGTCGGAATCGGTCGCCGTATCGGGGCTCGCCAGCACGTATTTGTCGTTGAAGATGTTGAGGCCCTTGTTCTCCATCGCGCCCATGTTGAAGTCCGACACGGCGACCACGTTGAAGACGTCGAGATCGTATTCGCGCCCGAAGACACGCTCGTCCCAGCGCATGGAGCGCTCCAGCGCGTCGAGGGCGTATTCGGCGCGGGCTTCCTTGCCGGGCTCGACCAGGATGGCGATCTCGACCTCGCGCCCGCTGGCGGTCGTATAGGGCTTCGCGATCCTGGCGAGCCGGCCGCCCACGATCGCGAAGAGGTAGCCCGGCTTCGGATGCGGGTCGTGCCAGAGCGCGAAGTGGCGGCGCGTGCCCGGAACGGGCCCGCTCTCGACGAGGTTGCCGTTGCCGAGGAGCGTCGGCGCCTCCTCCGCATCGGCCTCGATCCGGGTCGTGTAGACGGAGAGCACGTCCGGCCGGTCGAGCGCGTAGGTGATGCGCCGGAAACCGTCAGCCTCGCATTGCGTGCAGTAGATCCCGCTCGAGCGGTAGAGCCCCATCAGCTTCGTGTTCGCGGTCGGGTTCACCTCGGTTCGGATCGTGAGCCGGAACGGCCCGGCCGGCGGTGCGAAGACGGTCAGGTCCTGCGGCGTGCAATCATAGGCAGCCTGGTCGAGGAGCGTGCCGTCGAGTTCGATCCCGAGCAGCATGAGCTCGTCGCCGTCGAGCACCAGCGGCGCGCCCGCCCGTCCCTTCGGATTGGGCCGCATCGCCATCACGGCGGTGATCCGGGTGGCCGTCGGGTGCAGCCGGAGGTCGAGCTCGATCGTGTCGATCAGGTAGTCGCTCGGGCGATAATCCTGGAGGCGTGTGACCTTGGGGGTGTCGGTGCGCATGCGCTATTCTAGCTGGAAACACGGGTACGAGGGCAAGGCGGTGAGGTCGCAAGCCGATTTCGGCCAGCCGCTCAGGCATCATGAGCGTGTCGTCAGGACCAACGACGGTGGGGAATTTTGTGAGGAAGGTTCCTTTCAGCAGCCTAGACATCTTAGTGAAAACCAGGGAATGTTCAGTGTTAACGGTTACCATTATAGTCCAGTGCCCTTAACTCCCTCTCAGTAGGTCGCAATGAGCGTTTCACTCGAAACAATGTATCTGCTAGATAAGATCGTCAAAGTTATAAACGAAAACGGGGTGGCTTTGACGCGAACAAAGATTAGCAGAAGTCTAGGATTGGAGGCGAAGGAATTATATTCAGCTTTGGATCATGGTTGCGATTCAAAATGCTTAACTTGGTCAGAAGGTAACTGGTACGACGTTAAGAAGCAATTCGTTATATCGGAAGACGCCTTCTATCCTGCGGCTGAGGCAGGTCTGAAAAAGTTGTGGCAAGACGATAATTTTCATGAAAATGAGTTCTTTATTGAAAACACCTCTAAGAAAGATTCGAAAATCGCGGGACGATGGACCAGACCTGATCTAACTCTCATCTCGCATAAAAAATATCCTTGGACGATAGGCAGAGAATTTGATGTTGTCACGTTCGAAGTAAAGCGCCCGGATAGCTGTAATGTGCTGGCGGTTTTCGAAGCTTTATCTCATGCGTCGGCAGCGACAAAAGCGTATGCAGTATTTCCTGTAGATCAAGTCAGTTGGCGAAAAGAAAACCCAGCCCAAGAGGCGCGAGTGATGGACGAATGTTCACGCCATGGAATCGGTCTGATTTTGATCGAAGATGTCTATGTACTTCCGAGAGCTGTTCACCTAATCAAAGCTCAGAAAAGGGAGATTGATCACGAAAGATGTAGCGATTTTCTTGCGGCAGTTATGTCAGAGGCCGGCAAAAGCCGACTTTCAGAATGGAAATAGGATCTTCCGTTTCGACTGGTGACACGATCCTGAGGTGAGATTCTGCCCCCAAAACTTGGTTGCTGCGCAGCTGCGGCTTCTTCCAGCGCTAGAGGGTTCAGCCGCAGGGTAGAACTCCGTTGCTGGCTGGCTTATGTCCCGGTACATGCCGGAGTGACCGGTGCGTGACGGAGGCCTTCTTGGAATATCTGCACACCATGGTCCGGGTCACGGACCTCGACGCCTCGGTCGACTGGTATTGCAACAAGCTCGGCCTCGAGGAGGTCCGGCGGAGAGTCGACGAGAAGGGGCGGTTCACGCTCGTCTTCCTGGCCGCGCCCGGCGACAAGGAGGCGGCGAAGACGACGCAAGCGCCGCTCGTCGAGCTGACCTACAATTGGGACCCGGAGGAATATACGGGCGGGCGCAATTTCGGCCATCTCGCCTATCGCGTCGACGACATCTACGCGACCTGCCAAAAGCTGATGGATGCCGGCGTCGTGATCAACCGGCCGCCGCGCGACGGCAACATGGCCTTCGTGCGCTCGCCCGACAACATCTCGATCGAGCTCCTGCAGAAGGGCTCGCCGAAGCCGCCGGCCGAGCCGTGGCTGTCGATGCCGAATACGGGCAAGTGGTAGCCCTAACCGATCGGAATCTGGTCAGGGGCCTGTCTCGGCAGCCCTGACGCTCCGACTTCGAACCGCTCTCGTCGTGCGGAGCGGTTCGTTGCGGCTACGAACCCAGGCCGGGGTGGCGGCGGGTGAGGACGCGCTCGAGCTCGAAGCTTTCGGCGAAGACGTCACGAATGAACCTGACGAGAAACATCTCAATCTCCTGGTCGTGGGCCGCTCCGCCTTCGACGGTTGCGCGGCGATTCCAGGCGTTCTTCCCTCGACTCAGGAGAGTATAGGCTCATGTTGCGCTGCAACAAGATCGCGCGCGTCATCGGGCCATGCGCGTGTGGCATGACCGGGTTCATCATTCCTTAGCATTGGGCGTCGTTGGCCGAGGAGTCAGTCTTCGGCGGCGAACTTCGAGGCAGCCGCCGCTATTCGAGCTTCACGCCCGCATCGCCTACGACCTTGCCCCACCGCTTGACCTCGGAGGAGACGAAGGTCCCGAACGCGGCGCCCGTGACGTCCGGAACGTCCGACCCGTTCTTCTCCCAGGCGACCCTGATGGTCTCGGTCGCAAGCGCCGTCTTCAGCTCCTTCGTCATGCGCTCGACGATGGCGGGCGGCGTCCCCTTCGGCGCCCAGAGGGCGTACCAGGTCGCGACGTCATAGCCCTGCAGGCCCTGTTCGGCCGCGGTCGGCAGGTCCGGGAAGGCCGTGACGCGCTTCGGCGCCGCGACGGCGAGCGCCTTGATCGTGCCGCCGCCGATCTGCGAGGCGGACGAGCCGAGGCCGTCGAAGGCCATGTCGATCTGGCCGGCCACGAGGTCGGTCATCGCGGGTCCGGCGCCGCGATACGGCACATGCCGGATGCTGGTGCCCGTCAGGAGCTTGAACAATTCGCCCGCGAGATGATGCGTCGTGCCGAGCCCGGCATGTCCGTAGGTCATCTTGTCGGGATTGGCCTTGGCGAGTGCGATCAGCTCCGGCAGCGTCTTCGCCGTGACCTTCTGCGGGTTGACCACCACCACGTGCGGAGGCCGCGAGATCATGCCGATCGGGATGAAGTCTTTCTCGATGTCGTAGCTGAGCCGCGGATACATGGCGGGCGCGATGGCGTGATGGGTCGCGCCGACGAAGAAGGTGTAGCCGTCCGGCTCGGCCTTGGCGGCCGCGGCCGCGCCGGCCGTCCCGCCGGCCCCGGCGCGGTTCTCGACCAGCACGCGGTGGCCGAGCTGGCCGTCGAGCTGCTGGGCCAGCGGCCTCGCAAAGGCGTCCGTGCCGCCGCCGGCCGCGAAGGGCACGATCAGGGTGATGCTGCGGGAAGGCCAGCTCTGAGCGGCGGCGGGCCCGGCGGTGACAGCGAGCCCGGCGACCATCGCCAGCGCCAGCATCGGAACAGCATTCGACCTCAAGCGTCTCTCCCTGTCTGCTTGGCCGGCCTTCGGCCGACCTTGCCCTAGCCCTAGCCCACTCGCCCGGCCGAGGGAACGCAACCATAGTCGGTCTGTCGGCCACGTCCCGCGTCTATCGGCGTCGAACCCGGAGCCTCTTCCAGTGGGCGGCCGCATCGTGCGATGCTGACCGCAGGTGCGGGTCGGAGACCCGCGAATCCGTCCGCCGCGGGAGATCAGATGTACGTCTTCGAGTATCTGAAGCCGACGAGCCTCAAGGATGCCGCGGCTTTGCTGGCCCAGCACCCCGACGGCAAGCCGCTCTCCGGTGGCCATACCCTGATCCCGGCGATGAAGCTCCGGCTTGCCGGCCCCTCGGCGCTGGTCGACCTCAACGGCCTCGACGAGCTGCGCGGCATCCGGCGCGAGGGCGACCGGCTCGTGATCGGCGCCTTGTCGCGGCATGGCGAGGTGGCGACCTCGGACGTCGTGAAACAGGCGATCCCGGTCCTGGCCGAGATCGTGGGGACCATCGGCGACCCGGCGGTGCGCCATCGCGGCACGATCGGCGGCTCGATCGCGAATAACGACCCGTCCGCCGATTACGCCGCGGCCGCCGTGGCGCTTGCAGCCACGATCGTGACGGACCGGCGCCGCATCGAGGCGGACGCGTATTTCCAGGGCCTGTTCTCGACCGCGCTCGACGAGGGCGAGATCGTGACCGCGGTCGAATTCCCGATCCCGAAGCGGATGGGGTATTCCAAGTTCCGGAACCCGGCGTCGCGCTACGCCCTCTGCGGCGTCTGCGTGGCCGAGACGGCGGGAGGCGAAGTCCGGGTCGCCGTAGTCGGGGCGGGCGCGAACGGCGTCTTCCGGCCGACCGAGTTCGAGATAGCCTTGATGGCGGATTTCTCCGCCAAGGCTCTCGAGGGCAAGACCGTGGCGGAGGACGACATGGCCTCCGATATCCATGCCGACCAGGAATACCGCGCCCATCTCGTCGGCGTGATGGCGAGCCGCGCCGTGGCGGCGGCCCGGTAGGCCGGCCTCCCGTCATTCCGGGGCTCGCGACGCGAGAACCGGAACCTATGGCTTGCCCAATGCTAGCCTTCCCTTTTCGCAGCGCGCTGGGTGGGTTTCGGGTTCTCGCCCGCCGGCTTCGCCGGACAGGTGCGCCCCGGAATGACGGATCGTGATGTGACCTCTCTCCCCACTTCCATCGACGCGACCCAGGCCCTCCTCGAAGGCGACGGATACGTTGCCGACCGGGCGCTCTCGACCGTCCTGTTCCTGTCGCTGAAGCTCGGCCGGCCGCTCTTCCTCGAAGGCGAGGCCGGGGTCGGCAAGACGGAGATCGCCAAGGTCCTGTCCTGTTCGCTCGGCCGCGACCTGATCCGGCTGCAATGCTACGAGGGTCTCGACGTCGCGTCCGCCGTCTACGAATGGAATTATGCCGGCCAGATGATGGCGATCCGGCTGGCCGAGGCCGGCGCGGGCGGGGCCGGGCTCGATCGGGCCTCGCTGGAAGCGGAGCTCTTCTCCGAGCGCTACCTGGTTCGCCGGCCGCTGCTCGACGCGCTCCAGCCCCACCCGGGCGGGCCGCCGATCCTCCTCATCGACGAACTCGACCGGGCGGACGAGGCCTTCGAGGCCTATCTCCTCGAGATCCTGTCCGACTTCCAGGTCACCGTGCCGGAACTCGGCACGATCCGGGCGGCTGAACCGCCGATCGTCATCGTCACCTCGAACCGCACCCGCGAGATCCACGACGCGCTGAAGCGGCGCTGCCTCTACCATTGGGTCGGCTATCCGGATGCCGCGCGCGAACTGGCCATCGTCAGCCGCCGCGTCCCCGGCGCGGGCGAGCGGCTCGCAGCCGAGGTGGTCGGCTTCGTCCAGGCGATTCGGTCTCGCGAACTGTTCAAGGCGCCGGGCGTCGCCGAGACGCTCGACTGGGCGCAGGCGCTGGTCGAACTCGATGCCGTCGCGCTCGACCCGTCGCTCGTCGCCGACACGATGGGCGTGCTGCTGAAATATCAGGACGACATCCAGCGCATGCAGGGATCTGAGGTCCGGCGCGTGCTGGACGACGTTCGCGCCGAACTGAGCGCAGCTTGAGGGAGATCACGATGGCGGAGGACAGGGCGGCGATCGAGGCCGCGGTGCAGACCTATCTCGACGGGCTCTACGAAGGCGACGTCGCCAAACTCGGCTCCGTCTTCCATGAGACGAGCGCGCTCACCTGGGAGGAGAGCGGCGCGATCAAGGTGCTGCCTCGGGCGGAATGGCTCGCCGCCGTCAGCAACCGGTCTTCGCCGAAGACGCAGGGCCTCCCGCGCCACGACGAGATCGTCTCGATCGACCAATCCTCGCCGGGTTCGGCCTTCGTGAAGCTGCGCTGCGCGATCCCGCCCCGCTTCTTCACCGATTACCTCAGCCTCCTGAAGATCGACGGCCGCTGGCAGGTCGCCCAGAAGGTGTTCGCGACGCGGATCGAGGCAAGCGGTGCTTGATGGGGTGGCAAATGCCCTCCCCGCAAGGGGGAGGGGAGTCCGTCGGCCTGGCCGCAACCGCCACGTTCCATGACGGGCCGTCTCGCCGACAATGTCGCCCTGTTCGGGCGGGCGCTGCGGGCGGCCGGTCTGCCGGTCGGGCCGGGGGCGGTGGTCGATGCGGTCGGCGCCGTCGAGGCCGCCGGGATCGCGCGCCGAGAGGACCTGTACTGGACGCTGCACAGCGTCTTCGTCACCCGGCACGAGCAGAGCGCCGTCTTCGACGCCGCCTTCCGGCTGTTCTGGCGCCGGCGCGGGTTCCTGGAAAAGCTGCTCTCCGAGATGTCGCCGATCGCACCCGCGGAGCGCGCGAGGGAGAAGCCGAAGCCCGGCGAGTCGCGCGTGCTCGAAGCCATGCGGCCGCAGCGGAAGGAGGCGCCGGAGGAGGTCGTGGAGCACGAGGTCTCGGCCCGACTGACGACCTCCGACCGCGACGTCCTCAAGGAGCGGGATTTCGCCCAGATGAGCGCCGCCGAGATCGCGCGGGCCAAGCGGCTGATCCAGGCGCTCGTCCTGCCCGACGATTCCCGACCGACGCGTCGCATGACGACCGATCCGCGCGGCCGCCATGTCGACCTTCGGGCGAGCCTGCGGCGCTCGCTTCGAGGCGGGGGCGCCGCGATCGAACTCGCGCATCGCTCGCGGACGGTCCGGCCGCCGCCGATCGTGGCGCTGGTCGACATCTCGGGCTCGGTTGCAGAATATTCGCGCCTCTTCCTGCATTTCCTCCACGCGCTCGCGGAGCGCCGACGTCGGGTCCAGTCCTTCGTCTTCGCGACCCGGCTCACGAACGTCACCCGCGAACTCGCCCATCGCGACCCGGACGATGCCTTGGCCCGGGCTGCGACGCGCGTGCGGGACTGGGAGGGCGGCACGCGGATCGCCTCCGCCCTCCACGATTTCAACCAGACCTGGTCGCGCCGCGTGCTCGGCCAGGGCGCGGTCGTGCTCCTGTTCACGGACGGGCTCGAGCGCGAGGTCGAGAGCGACCTCGCCTTCGAGGCCGACCGCCTGCACCGCTCCTGCCGCCGGCTTGTCTGGCTGAACCCGCTCCTCCGCTTCGGCGCCTTCGAGGCGCGCGCGGCCGGCATCCGGGCGCTCCTGCCCCATGTCGACGAGTTCCGGCCGATCCATTCGCTGGCCTCGATGGAGGACCTCGTCCGGGCGCTCGGGCCGGGGCAGGGCAAGGACGCCAAACCCGCCCGCTTCCTCCGCGCGGCCTCGTGACGGGCCTCGTCTACCTCACGGCCGCGCTCGCCGAGATCGGCGGCTGTTTCGCGGTCTGGGCCGTGCTGCGCCTCGGCGCCCCCGGATGGTGGCTCCTGCCGGGCTTCGCCGCCCTCGCCGCCTTCGCCTACCTCCTGACGCTCGTCGACGCGCCCGCGGCCGGGCGGGTCTTCGCAGCCTATGGCGGCGTCTACATCGCGGCCTCGATCCTCTGGCTCTGGATCGTTGAGGAGTTCCAGCCGGACCGCTACGACCTCCTCGGCGCCGCGCTCTCTCTTCTCGGGGCGGCGATCATCATCCTGGCGCCGCGGGCGTGACCGTCATTCCGGGGCCGCGCAGCGGAAACCGGACCCATGGACTCGCATCGGACAGGAGGCGATCCCACGTCGTGCTGGCCGTGGGTTCCGGGACTGCGGAGCAGCATTCCATGCCGCACCGCGCCCGGAATGGCGGTCAGCGCAGGCTCGCGATCGCGCCACAGGGCTCCGGGCCGAACGCCCAGGAGGTATTGTTCTGCACCATGATGCAGCGGGCGCGGCGGCCGCCGGTCGGGGTCGCGAGGCAGACATCCTGGCCGACCTCTGCCTCGACCCCGGGCGCCCGACAGCTGCAGGGCGGGTTGTCCGGAGCCTCGCCCCGGAACGGTGCGGACGGCCAGGCCCGGTCCTGGGCGCCGACGGTGCCGGCGCCGAACAGGACGCCGATCAGGATCACGAGCACGCCTTGCCGCTTCATCGCCGCCTCCCGTTCCCGTCACACCTAATGCGTCGCCCAGCGCTCCCGACGCCGCCCGCGCGAACCCTCTCCCGAGTGGGAGAGGGCGGACTCGGGCGAAAGCCCGAGCCGGGTGAGGGTCGGACGCTTCAGGATAAGACACAATCGCCCGACCCTCACCCCGGAGGCCTGCGGCCGCTCGACCCTCTCCCGCTCGGGAGAGGGTGCACGGCGCGTCTTCCGCCCTCGCGCCGGCCCGCCCGGATCGCTATCTACGGCTAACGCGACACGATCTCAGGGAGCGGCACGATGCTGTCCGGCGAAGGCGACATCCTCAAGGCGGCGGAAACTTGGAAGCGGGAGGGCCGCGAGGTCGCGCTCGCGACCGTGGTCGAGACCTGGGGCTCGGCGCCCCGGCCGGTCGGGAGCCATCTCGTGATCGACGGCGAGGGTAGCTTCCTCGGTTCGGTCTCCGGCGGCTGCGTCGAGGGCGACGTGCTGACCGAGGCCATGGACGTGATCGGCGACGGCAAGCCCCGGATGCTCGAATTCGGCGTCGCCGACGAGACCGCCTGGCGCGCCGGGCTGTCCTGCGGCGGTCGCATCAAGGTCTATGTCGAGAAGGTCGTCTGACTGCATGGACCTGTCTCTGCTGGCGGCCCTGAACGCCGAGCGCGCCGCTCGCCGCGCTGCCGTGATCGTGACCGATCTCGCTACCGGGTCGGCACGGCTGGTGCGCGAGGCGGAGGCCGCCTCCGACCCGCTCGCCGACGCGATCGCCGAGCGTTTCCTGACCGGCAAGAGCGGAATCCTCGAAGGCGACGGACCCGCGACCTTCCTCACCGTCCAGGTTCCGGCGGTGCGGCTGATCGCGATCGGCGCCGTCCATATCAGCCAGGCGCTGGCGCCGCTCGCGCGTCTGGTCGATCTCGACGTGACCATCGTCGACCCGCGCACGGCCTTCGCGACGCCGGAGCGTTTCCCGGACGTCCCTCTCCTCGCAGAATGGCCGGACGAAGCGCTGCCGAAACTCGGCGGCCTCGACCGCTACACCGCCGTCGCGTGCCTGACCCACGATCCGAAGATCGACGATCCGGCGCTCGCGGCGGCGCTCCGGGCGGAGTGTTTCTACGTCGGCGCGCTCGGCTCCCGGCGTACCCACGCGAAGCGGGTCGAGCGGCTCGAGGCGGCCGGATTCGGCGCCGACGAGATCGGCCGCATCCGGGCGCCGATCGGGCTCGATATCGGGGCCGTGAGCCCGGCCGAGATCGCGGTCTCGGTCCTGGCCGAGATCGTCTCCGCGCTCCGGCGCAACCGGAGACGCGAGGCTTGATCTTCGGAGAGGTTCCGGTCGAGGAGGCGGTCGGCGCGCTGTCCGTGCATAGCCTGAAGGCGGGCGAGATCGTGGTCCGCAAGGGCCATGCGATCTCGGCCGAGGCCGCCGCTGGCCTCAGGGCGGCGGGCGTGGCCAAGGTCGTCGCGGCGCGGCTCGATGCCGGCGATGTCGGCGAGGACGAGGCGGCCGCGCGCCTGGCGCGGGCCGTGGGAGGCGCGAAGATCCGCCTCGATCCCGCCTTCACCGGCCGCGCCAACCTGTTCGCCGAGACGGCCGGGATCCTGGTCCTCGACCGCGCCGTCATCGATGCCGTGAACGGGATCGACGAGGCCGTGACGCTCGCGACGCTGCCGGACTTCAAGCCGGTCGTCGCCGGTGAGATGGTCGCGACCGTGAAGATCATTCCCTACGCGGTCGCCGGACCTGTCCTCGCGCGCGCAGTCGCGGCGGCCGGGGAGGGCGGCACGATCGCGGTCGCGCCCTACCGGATCTCGCGGGTCGGGGTGGTCTCGACCGTCACGCCCGCGCTGAAATCCAGCGTGATCGGCAAGACCCTCGGTGCGCTGTCCCATCGGTTGGAAACCGCGGGCGCCCGCATCGTCTCGGACGCGACCTGCCGGCACGAGGCCGGCGCGCTGCGGTTCGAGCTGGAACGGCTCGCCGCGAGCGAGGCGGAGCTGATCGTCGTCTTCGGCGCCTCCGCCATCGCCGACCGGCGCGACGTCATCCCGACCGCGATCGAGGCGGCGGGCGGGCAGGTCGAGCATTTCGGCATGCCGGTCGATCCCGGCAACCTCCTTCTCGTCGGCCGGATCGGAGACAAGCCCGTGATCGGCGCCCCGGGCTGCGCCCGCTCGCCGAAGGAGAACGGTTTCGACTGGGTGCTGCAGCGGCTCCTCGCCGGGCTCGAGGTCAGGCGGGCCGACATCACGGCGCTCGGCGTCGGCGGGCTTCTGATGGAGATCGTGTCGCGGCCGCAGCCTCGGAGCGGCGGCGAGCCGGCCCCGATTCCGGACGACGAGGAGGCGTGAGCGTCGCCGCCATCGTCCTGGCGGCCGGGCGCGGCACCCGCTTCGCGGGCCGGCCCAAGATGCTGGCGGAGTATGACGGCAGGACCTTCGTCCGCCGTGCGGCCGAGGCGGCGCTCGGGGGCGGAGCCTCGCCCGTCATCGTGGTCCTGGGTCACGAAGCCGATGCCGTCGAGGCGAGTCTCGCGGGGCTGGACGTCGTCCTGGTCCGGAACCCCGGCTACGCCGAGGGCCTCTCGACCTCGCTCCGGGCCGGCTTTGCCGGGCTGCCGGAGAGCGCCGCAGCGGCGATCGTGCTGCTCGGGGACATGCCCCTGATCGAGGCGGGGCTCGTGGCACGGCTCGCGGAGGCATGGGAGCATGCGGGCCGGCCGCCGGCCTTGGTCCCGACTTATCGTGGCCGGCGTGGCAACCCCGTGCTCCTGTCGTGCCGGCTCGCCCCGGAGATCGCCCGGCTCACGGGAGATGCCGGAGCGGGGCCGCTTCTTCGCGGGCTCGACGGGGTGGTCGAGCTGGAAGTCGACACTCCGGCGGTGACGGAGGATGTCGATACGGCCGAGGCCCTCGCGCGGCTGAGGACAGGGTCGTCATTGCGAAGAGCGTGAGCGACGAAGCAGACCATGGCGGCACGCGGGCTCGTGGGTTGCGTCGCTGCGCTCGCAATGAGGGAGGGGCGTTCAGATCGGCGCATAGGTGCTCGCCTAAGCCGAGCCTCGAAGCACACGCCAGGCTCCCAGCCCCCGCGTCAGGCCAGCACCACCCCGTTCAGGATCGCGAGATAGAACACTCCGCTCGCGAGCAGCACGCAGGAATGCCAGACGACGTTCTGGAAGCGCAGCGATTCCCACATGTGGAAGACGACGCCGCCCGCATAGATCAGCGCGCCGATCACGATCAGGGTCAGCGTTTGCGGCGGCAGGGCCGTCGAGACGACGTCCCAGGCGAAGGCGCCGCTGCCGCCGAGAAGGAGGCAGAGAAAGATCGAGATGCGGTCGAACCGGCCGGGCATGGTGAGCTTCAACGTGGCGCCGAAGATCGCGACCGACCAGACCCAGACGAAGAGGGCCGAGGACGCCGTTCCGGTCGGCAGGCGGGTCATGAACGGCGTGTAGGTGGCTGCGATCAGGAGGAAGATGCAGGCGTGATCGAGCCGCCGCAGGAGCCACTTCGTCCGCGAGATCGGCCACATGTTGTAGGCCGCAGAGGCCGCCTTCAGCCCGACGAGGCAAAGGGCGTAGACGATGACGGCGATCGTCTCGGCGGTCGAGGCATGCAGGATGGCGAGCGTGACGAGCACGATGCCGCCGACCACGGCCAGGAGAATGCCGAGCACGTGAACGGCAGCATCGGCGGCTGTCTCCGCGCGGGTATAATCCCATGTGACATGCAACGGCCGCCCGTCGGCGTCGAACATCGGCGCTCTCCCGCCCTCCTCGTCGTCGCCATCTCACCCGGGATGTGCGTCGCTGTCACGACGGAACGGTCGGCTTACTCCGCGGCCATGGGCAGCACCGGCCGCCGGGCGGCCCGCCAGATCACCTCCGGCGTCGCCGGCATGACGACGTGCTCGTGCCCGAGCGCGTCCGTGAGCGCATTGACGACGGCCGGCGGCGCCGCGATTGCGCCGGCCTCGCCGCAGCCCTTCATGCCCAGCGGATTCGAGGGGCAGACCGTCACCGTCATGCCGATGTCGAAATCCGGCAGGTCGCCCGCCCTCGGCATGGTGTAGTCCATGAAGCTCGCCGTCACGAGCTGGCCCGAACTGTCGTAGCGGGCCCCTTCGAGGAGGGCCTGGCCGACACCCTGCGCGATGCCGCCATGGACCTGGCCCTCGACGATCATCGGGTTGATGACGTTCCCGAAATCGTCGACCGCTGTCCAGCGGTCGACGCGGCTCACGCCCGTCTCCGGATCGATCTCGATCTCGCAGATATGGACGCCGGCCGGGAAGGTGAAGTTGGTCGGGTCCCAGAAGGCGCCCTCCTTCAGGCCCGGCTCGAGCTCCGCTCCGTTGAACTTGTGCGCGACATAGGCCTGCAGCGCCATGTCGGCGAAGCCGAGCGCCTTGTCGGTGCCGGCGACGCTGAACTGGCCGTCCTTGAACTCGATGTCGCCCTCGGCCGCCTCCAGCACGTGGCCCGCGACCTTCCGGCCCTTGGCGACGATCTTGTCCAGCGCCTTCGAGATCGCCGACATCCCGACCGCGCCGGAGCGGGAGCCGTAGGTCCCCATGCCGAACTGGACCTTGTCGGTATCGCCGTGGACGATCTTGACGGTGTCGATCGGCACACCGAGCCGCTCGCAGACGAGCTGGGCGAAGGTCGTCTCGTGGCCCTGGCCGTGGCTGTGCGAGCCGGTCAGCACCTCGATATTCCCGGTCGGATTCACGCGCACCTCGGCCGATTCCCACAGGCCGACACCGGCCCCAAGCGACCCCACCGCCTGTGACGGCGCGATGCCGCAGGCCTCGATGTAGGCGGAATAGCCGATGCCCCGGAGCTTGCCCTCGGCTTTCGACGCGCGCTTCCGCTCCGGCAAACCGGCGATGTCGGCCATCTCGAGCGCCTTCACCATGGCGGCGTCGTAGTCGCCGGCGTCGTAATTCATGATGACGGGCGTCTGGTGCGGAAAGCTCTTCACGAAGTTCCGGCGCCGGAACTCGACCGGATCGAGGCCGAGCTGGCGCGCCGTGACCTCGATCAGCCGCTCGACCACGAAGGTCGCCTCGGGACGGCCGGCCCCGCGATAGGCGTCCACCGGCGCCGTGTTCGTGTAGACCGCGTCCACCTCGGCCAGGATCGCCGGTATCGCGTATTGGCCCGACAGCAGCGTCGCGTAGAGATAGGTCGGGATCGAGGACGCGAATGTCGACAGATAGGCGCCCATATTGGCGATCGTCTTGACCCGGAGCCCGAGGATCTTCCCGTCCCGGTCGGTCGCGAGCTCGGCCTTGGTGACGTGGTCGCGGCCATGCGCGTCGCAGAGGAAGGCCTCCGTTCGCTCGGACGCCCATTTCACCGGCCGTTTCAGGCGGCGCGCCGCCCAGAGGCAGACGACCTCCTCGGCATAGACGAAGATCTTCGAGCCGAACCCGCCGCCGACATCCGGCGCGACCACCCGCAGCTTGTGCTCGGGCGCGATGCCGACGAAGGCGGACAGGATCAGCCGCGCGACATGCGGGTTCTGGCTCGTCGTGTGCAGCGTGAACTGCTCCTCGCCCGGATCGTATTCGCCGATCGCGGCTCGCGGCTCCATCGCGTTCGGCACGAGCCGGTTGTTGGTGAAGGAGAGCGTGGTGACATGCGCGGCCCGGTCAAAGGCCTGCTCGGTGCCGGGCCGGTCGCCGAGCTCCCATTCGAAGACGGTGTTGCGGGAGACGCCGGCATGGACCTCGGGCTGCCCGGTGGCCTGAGCCTGCGCCGTGTCGACCACCGGGTCGAGGAGGTCGAATTCGACGGCGATCAGTTCGGCCGCGTCCTGCGCCTGCCGCAGCGTCTCGGCGACGACGACGGCGACGTGGTCCCCGACATAGCGCACCGTGTCGAGGGCGAGCGCCGGATGCGCCGATCCCTTCATCGGCGAGCCATCCTTGGAATGGATCATCCAGCCGCAGATCAGGCCGCCGATGTCATCCTCGGAGAGGTCGTCCGAGGTGGGCACGAACTTCTTGATGTCCCGGCCGGTATAGATCGCGGCCACGCCGGGAGCGGCCTTCGCGGCAGCCGTATCGATCGACCGGATGCGGGCATGCGGATGGGGCGAGCGCAGGAAGGAGGCGTGGAGCTGGCCGGGCCGCTCGATGTCGTCGGTGTAGCGGCCGCGGCCGGTGATGAAGCGCTTGTCCTCGAGGCGCTGCACGCGCGCGCCGATGCCGGTTCCGGTCATCGTCCGTCTCCCTCCCACATTGCTGCTTCTCAGGAGGTTCGCTCGGGGAGCGCCGCCCGTGCTCCCTCTCCCGGAGGGAGAGGGTTGGGGTGAGGGGCGTGCGCTCACCGGACAGGACACGCCCCTCACCCGGTCGCCCGCTACCGCGGGCGCTCGACCTCTCCCTCCGGGAGAGGCAGACGTCCTATTCCGCAGCCTGCCGCATCGGCGCGGCCGCCATGTCCCGCGCGCCGGCCGCGATCGATTTCACGATGTTGTGGTAGCCGGTGCAGCGGCAGAGGTTGCCTTCGAGCTCCTCCCGGATCGTGTGATCGTCGAGCTCGTTCCCGAGCCGCCGCACCATGTCGACCGCGGTCATGATCATGCCGGGCGTGCAGAAGCCGCATTGCAGG
>NZ_CAXTAZ010000054.1:0-33824 GCF_964242715.1 uncultured Enterovirga sp. | reverse complement strand
TCGACAGCATCGTCGGGCGCTCGACCTTCAAGAACTACCGCATCCTGGTGCTCGATAACGGCCGCATGCAGGACGACGTCGCGGCGCACCTGCGCGGACTGGGCGTCCGGATCGAGCGCTACAGCTTCGAGCCGCCCTTCAACTTCCCCCGCAAGGCGAATGCCGGCTTCGCGCTCGTCGAGACGGAGGACGTCATCCTTCTCAACGACGACGTCGAGGTGATCTCGCCCGACTGGATCGAGGCGCTGATCGGCCTCACCGGCCGGCCCGGGATCGGGGCCGCGGGCGCGCGCCTCCTCTACCCGAATGGGCGTGTCCAGCATCAGGGCGTCGCGCTGGGCGTCATGGGCGCCACGACCCACGTCTTCCACAATCTCCCGGCGGACGCGATCGGCTATAACGGCTACACGCACCTGATCCGGAACTATTCCTGCGTGACCGGCGCCGTGCTCGCGACGCGGATGAGCCTCGTGCGCGAGCTCGGCTTCTTCGATGCAAGCTTCTCGGTGGATTTCAACGACGCCGATTACTGCCTGCGACTCGGTAGGGCCGGATACCGGGTGGTCTATTCACCCTTCGCGCAGCTCTATCACTTCGAGGGCACGACCCTGAAGCGCTCCGTCGTCACGGCGCCGGACGAGACCGCCTTCCGGGCGCGTTGGGGAGAGACGATCGAGGCCGACCCCTATTACAACCCGAACCTCCCGCGGGATCGGGGCGATTACGCCGTCTCGGTCTGGTGAGGCGGCAAGACGGGCGGCGAAGGCCTAGGCCACGCGCCCATAGGCATCTTCCACCCGGATGATGTCGTCCTCGCCGAGATAGGAGCCGGACTGGACCTCGATCATCTCGAGCTGGATATGGCCGGGATTTTCCAGCCGGTGCGATTCGCCCTGCGGGATATAGGTCGACTGGTTCTCGTAGAGCATGAAGACCCGCTCGCCGCAGGTGATCTGGGCCGCGCCCCGCACCACGACCCAATGCTCGGCCCGGTGCCGATGCAGCTGGAGCGAGAGCCGGCCGCCGGGCTTCACCGTGATGATCTTGACCTGGAAACGGTCGCCCGAGATCAGGCTGCGATAGCTGCCCCAAGGCCGATGCACCTCGGCGTGGGTGTCGGCCTCGCCGAAACCCTTCAGGCGCAGGAGGGCGAGGGCGTCCTTGACGTTCTGGGCGCGTGACTTGTCGGCGACCAGCACGGCGTCGTCGCTGGCCACGACGAGCACGTCCTTGAGCCCGAGCGTCGCGACGAGGAGCCGGTCGGAGCGGATGAAGGAATCCTTCGTGTCGATGCCGACCGCGTGGCCCAGGACGACATTGCCGTCGGCATCGGGGAGGTGGGCGGCCTGGATGGCGTCCCAGGCGCCGAGGTCGTTCCAGTCGAGCGCCACCCGGGCGACCGCCGTGCGGGAACTCCCCTCCATCAGGGCATAGTCGATCGAGATCGATTCGATCCGTTCGAAGGCCTCGCGATCGAGGAGTATGGCGCCGTCGTCCCGGCGGGCGCGTGCGACGGCCTCGCGGGCGGGCTCCAGGAGGTCGGGCCGCCGTTCCGCCGCCTCGGCCAGGAGCGTCTGCGGAGCGAACAGGAAGATGCCGGCATTCCAGACGAAGCGGCCGTCAGCGAGCATTCGGGCTGCATTCGCGGCATCCGGCTTCTCGACGAAGCCGGCGGCCTTCCGGACCGGGCTGTCCGGATCCGGCACCGGGTCGCTTCCGACCTCGATATAGCCGTAGCCCGTCTCCGGCCGGGTCGGCTGGATGCCGAAGAGGCAGATATGGCCGGCCCGGGCAGCCGGCACGGCGGCCAGCACCGCAGCCCGAAAGGCGGCCGCATCCTTGATGACGTGGTCGGAGGGCAGGAGCAGCACGAGGCCGTCGCCGGCCTCCTGGGTGACGAGGCTCGCGACGAGGGCCACCGCCGCGGTGTTCCGGGCCACGGGTTCCAGCACCACCGGACCCGACCGGATGCCGAGCGCCTCGATCTGGTCCGCGACGATGAAGCGATGGGCTTCCGCCGCGATGAAGGCCGGAGGCGCAAAACCCTGTCCGGTTACCCGCATCGCGGTCTCCTGAAGAAGGGTGCGATCTCCCACGAAGGCCTGGAACTGTTTTGGCATGCTGGCGCGCGAAATCGGCCACAGCCGCGAGCCGCTGCCGCCGCACATGATAAAGGGGTGAATGCCCTGCTCGCTCACGGTATCCGACACGTCCAGCCTCTTGGTCGATCTCCGGCGCTTGTACAGGCGGATTCCGGAGGGCGCATCCCCGTCGCCGCCGAAGGGTGAATCGCCGACCTGGACGGGAGCATCGAGGAGCGGTTCTGGCCGCTCGTGTCGCGACGCAATCGTTCCGACATCGACGTATGATCAAGGACCCGAGTAGGATCGCGGTCGCGGATGGGCCGGCGGGCGCGGTCCCCGGAGGTTTCGATGGGTTACAACATCTTCGCGATCGTGGTCGTGGTCCTCGTGATCGTCACGATCGCGGCCGGCGTCCGGACCATCCCGCAGGGCTATGTCTACACGGTCGAGCGGTTCGGCCGCTATTCGCGCTCGCTCGGCGCCGGGCTCGGCCTGATCGTTCCCTATGTGGACCGCATCGGCCACAAGGTGAACATCATGGAGCAGGTGCTCGACATCCCGTCCCAGGAGGCCTTCACCCGCGACAATGCCGGCGTCACGATCGACGCGGCCGCCTTCTACCAGGTCCTGGACGCGGCCCGGGCCGCCTACGAGATCACCAACCTGAACCAGGCGCTGCTCGTCCTCACCATGACGAACATCCGCACCGTGGTCGGGTCCATGGACCTCGACCAGCTCCTGTCGCATCGCGACGAGATCAACGAGAAGCTCCTCCAGGTCATGGACGCGGCCGCCTCGCCCTGGGGCGTCAAGGTGACCCGCGTCGAGATCAAGGACATCCTGCCTCCGGCCGACCTCGCCGGCTCGATGGCCCGGCAGATGAAGGCCGAGCGCGAGAAGCGTGCGGCCGTCCTCGAGGCGGAAGGTTTGCGACAGGCGGCGGTGCTGAAGGCGCAGGGCGCCAAGGAATCGCAGATCCTCGCCGCCGAGGGCCGCAAGGAGGCGGCATTCCGGGATGCGGAGGCGCGCGAGCGTCAGGCCGAGGCCGAAGCCAAGGCCACCGCGATGGTGTCGGACGCGATCTCGCGCGGCGACCTCGCGGCCGCGAACTTCCTGGTGGCGGAAAAGTATGTCGAGGCCATCAAGGCCATCGCCACCGCCCCGAACCAGAGGGTCGTGATCGTGCCGATCGAGATGGCGTCCATCGCGGGCACGCTGGGCGGTATCGCCGAGATCACCCGCTCCGTGTTCGGGACCGATCCCGGCTCGACGAGCGAGCCGCACCTCGCCCGCACGTCCCGGTCCCTGCCGCCGACCACCAGGCCGGCGAATTCCGACGGGTCGGTCCCGGAGAGCTGAGCCATGGCGTCGTTCATCGCACTCGGGCCCTGGGCATGGCTGATCGTCGGGCTCGTGCTGATCGGGCTCGAAACCCTGTCGCCGGGCATTTTCCTGGTCTGGTTCGGGATCGCAGCGATCCTGACCGGCCTCGCCGATTGGGCCTTCGACCTGCCCTGGCAGGGCAACCTCCTCGGCTTCGCGGCTTTGTCCGGCCTTGCCGTAGCGGCGGGACGGCGGCTGACCCGGCAGACGGGCGACGACATCCCGGGCGACCCGAAGCTGAACCGGCGCGTCGAATCCCTGGTCGGCCGCACTTTCCTGCTCGATCGGCCGATCACGGCCGGCGAGGGCCGCATCCGGGTCGACGACACCGTGTGGCGCGTGGTCGGACCCGAGATGGCGGCCGGCAGCTCGGTTCGCGTGGTTCGGGCGGACGGCACGACGCTGGTCGTCGAGGGCGCGTCCTAGCGGCCCATGCGGAAGCAGCTCGCGGCGTCGCCGCCATGATCCTCGATTCCGGCTTGCGAGATTGGGCGCGGGCGGCCGAAGCCGGTCTCGTCTTCCGGCCTATCGAGGAAGCCGATCTGCCGTTTCTCGAACGCGTCTATGCCTCGACGCGAGCCGACGAACTGACGCGGGTGGATTGGCCCGAGGCACGCAAGCGCGCCTTCGTCCGCATGCAATTCCAGGCGCAGCACGCGCATTACCAGACGCATTACTCCGATGCCGAGTGGCTCGTGATCATGGAGGGGCCGGAGCCGATCGGCCGTCTCTATCTCGAGCGCTGGCCCAGCCAGCATCGCATCATCGACATCACGCTGCTGCCGGAGCATCGCGGCCGCGGGCTCGGGGAAAAGCTGCTGCTCGATCTGCAGGACGAGGCGGCGGCGGCCGGAAAGGCGGTCTCGATCCATGTCGAGACCTTCAATCCGGCGATGCGGCTCTACCGGCGTCTCGGCTTCGTGCTGGAGGAGGACAAGGGCGTTTATCACCTCCTCGGCTGGAGCCCGCCTCAGGCGAAGACGGCCTCGTAGGCATTGCCGTCCCCCTGCGGTCCCAGGGGGACGATGAACATCTCCATCACGCCGAGTTCCGGGTGGGACAGCGGGTAGGTCGCCTGGGGCAGGAAGGGGCCCGGATCACCCAGGAAGACCAGCGAGAACGCGCCCCCGGCCCGGGGGGTCGGGCCGAGCCGCTGCACGTCGGCCAGCCGAAGCGCCAGGTTGCCCGACGAGCCCTGGAGGTCGAAGACGTCATCCTTGCGCGGCGCGAAGGACTCGAACGTGGCTTTGGCCAGATCGAAGGTGGTCATGGGCGTGTCCCGGTCGGTACGGCGGGCCGCGTCGGCCGCACGCGACCGATGGACCGGGATCGTCCCCTGGGCAAGACGCCTCAGCCGAACCGGCCGGCTATCTTCCCCGCGCCTGCGACGAGTGACGTGTCCGGCCGGTCGTCCGCCGACCGGCAGGTCCCAAACGGATCGGCGGACATGTCCGGAGAGCGACACAGGGCTGATCACCCGATCCGAAGCCCGACCAGGCGGGCTGACTCTCAGCGCCGGCTCGGATCCAGAAGCCGCGACACCACGCGGGCCGTGAAATCCACCATCGGGACGATGCGGGCATAGTTCAGCCGGGTCGGGCCGATCACGCCGACCGCGCCCACGACGCGCTGCTGGCTGTCCCGGAACGGCGCCGCGATCACCGAGGAGCCGGACATCGAGAACAGGCGATTCTCGGAGCCGATGAAGATGCGGACGCCTTCGCCGTCTTCGGCCCGGGTCAGGAGGTCGATCACGTCCGTCTGCGTCTCGAGATCGCCGAAGAGAAGCCGCATGCGCTCCAGGTCCTCTGCGGCCCGAAGGTCCTCGAGCAGGTTCGCCTGGCCCCGTACGATGAGGTGTCGCGTCTCGGAACTGCCGACGCTCAGCGCGAGGCCGCTCTCGACGAGCCGCCCGGTGATCGCGTCGAGCTCGCGCTCCATCTCGGCCCGGCGGCCCGCAACCTCGTCCCGGACCTCTTCGAGCGTCCGGCCGATGATCCGGGCATTCAGGAAGTTCGACGCCTCGACCAGGGCCGAGGCCGGCATTCCGGCCGGCAGGTCGAGGAGGCGGTTCTCGACCGAGCCGTCTTCGGAGACGAGCACCACGAGGGCGCGCGCCGCATCGAGCTGCACGAACTCGATCTGCCGCAGACGCGCATTGGATTTCGTGGTCACGACGACGCCCGCGCCGCGCGAGAGGCCGGACAGCATGACGGAGGCCTCCGCGAGCGCACCCTCGAAAGTCTGGCGGGAGGCCGCGACGCGCATCTGCGTCTCGACCCGCTCGCGCTCGTCCTGGGTGACGTCCCCGATCTCGAGGAGCGCGTCGACGAAGAAGCGCAGGCCCTGCTGCGTCGGCAGCCGGCCGGCGCTGGTATGGGGCGCGAAGATGAGGCCGGCCTCTTCGAGCTCCGCCATCACGTTGCGGATCGAGGCCGACGAGAGCGTCATCGGCAGGATGCGGGCGAGCGTCTTCGAACCGGTCGGCTCGCCGGTCGCCAGATAGCTTTCGACGATCTGCCGGAAGATCTCGCGGGAACGGTCGTTCAGTTCGGCCAGCTGCCGGAATTGCTGCGAGCCGGGAGAGATCGGCATGTTCATGACGGCCGGTCGCCTCGGGTGGGAAAAACTATCTGCCGCCTCGCCCCGCGCTCCGCAAGGGTCGGCTTGCCGCGCCCGGCCGCGGATTCTACACAGCGCGCCTCCACATCACGGGAACGGCATGACTCGGCCCTCGAACCGCAGACCCGACGAATTGCGCCCGGTAACGCTCGAGCGCGGCGTCGCACGCTATGCCGAGGGCTCCTGCCTCGTCTCCTTCGGCCACACGCGCGTGCTCTGCACGGCCTCGCTCGAGGAGCGCGGCCCGCCTTGGCTCCGCGGCTCCGGCCGGGGCTGGGTCACGGCCGAATATTCCATGCTGCCGCGCGCCACCCATGAGCGCACACGCCGCGAGGTGACCTCCGGCAAGCCGTCCGGCCGAACCCAGGAGATCCAGCGCCTGATCGGGCGCTCGCTCCGCGCCGTCGTGAACCTGCCGGCTCTCGGCGAGCGCCAGATCACGGTGGATTGCGACGTCCTGCAGGCGGATGGCGGCACCCGCACGGCGTCGATCACGGGCGCCTGGGTGGCGCTCCACGATTGCCTCGCCTGGATGCGGACGCGCTCGATCATCTCGGTCGATCCGCTGCGCGACCACGTCGCCGCGATCTCCTGCGGCATCCATCAGGGCAAGCCCGTGCTCGATCTCGACTACGCCGAGGATTCCGCGGCCGAGACGGATGCGAATTTCGTCATGACCGGCGCGGGCGGCATCGTCGAAATCCAGGGCACGGCCGAAGGCAAGCCGTTCTCCGAGGAGGAGTTCATCGGCCTCCTCCGGCTCGCGAAATCCGGGGTGAGCGAACTGGTCGCTCTTCAGAAGGCGGTGGTCGCGGCGTGACGGCCGGCCGTCGGCTCGAGGGCCGGGTCGTCATCGCGACCCACAATGCCGGCAAGCTTGCCGAGATGAAGGGGCTCCTCGCCCCCTTCGGCATCGAGGCGGTCTCGGCCCGCGAGCTCGGCCTCGCCGAACCGGACGAGACCGGGACGATGTATGCCGAAAATGCCGCCATCAAGGCGCGGGCGGCCGCGCGCGCCACGGGGCTGCCGGCCTTTGCCGATGATTCCGGCATCGCCGTCGAGGCGCTCGATGGTGCGCCGGGGCTCTTCTCGGCGCGCTGGGCCGGCAAGCCCGCCGATTTCGAGGCCGCAATGGCGCGGGTCGAGCGTGAACTCGCCATCCGGGGCGCCGCCACCGACCCCGAACGGAGGCGGGCTCATTTCGTCTCCGCGCTCGTGATCGCCTGGCCGGACGGGGAGGAGGCCTTGTTCGAGGGCAGGGTCCACGGCCAGGTCGTCCCGCCCCGGGGCCGGCAGGGTTTCGGCTACGACCCGATGTTCCAACCCGACGGGGAGAGCCGAACCTTCGGCGAGATGAGCGCCGACGAGAAGCACGGCATCGACTGGGACACGGCGGAGCCGCGCGCGCTGTCGCATCGGGCGAGGGCGTTTCTGGCCCTGGCGCGCGCGTGTCTCGATCCTCGCATGGAACCGCCGCCGTCGAGTCGGGATCCGCGAAGCTGAGCGGATCCTTCGCGAAGGATTAAGCCCTGGCCCGCATGGTCGAGAGCCGGTCCAGGCCGACCGGTTCGGACTTCCCATGTCGATCCCATCGGACCCGGCAATCCCGGCGCCATCGCCGAGCCGCTACGCGACGCCGGACCTTCGCCTCTCCGAACTGCTCGGCGCGCTGAGCCACGCCCTCGACATGACGGAGGGCCAGCCCGCCGGACACTGCGTGCGATCCTGCTGGATCGGCATGCAGCTCGGCCGGGAACTCGGCCTCGCGGAGGACCAGCTCTGGGAGCTGTATTACTGCATTCTCCTGAAGGACCTCGGCTGTTCCAGCAACGCGGCCCGGATCTGCGAGTTGTACCTCGCAGACGACGTCGGCTTCAAACGCGACTTCAAGACGGTCGGCGATAGCCTGCCTCAGGTGCTTCGCTTCGTCTTCGCCCATACCGGGTTGCGGGCAGGGCTCGCGGAACGTTTTCGGGCGATCGTCAACATCGTCCAGAATGGCGGCCAGATCGCCCAGGAGTTGATTGAGACGCGGTGCCATCGCGGCGCGGACATCGCACGGCAATTGCGGTTCGGCGAACCCGTCGCCCTGGGAATCCAGGCGCTCGACGAGCATTGGAACGGGGGCGGACGGCCCCTCGGACTCTCCGGCACCGCCATTCCGATCTATGCCCGGCTGGCTCTCGTCGCGCAGGTCGCGGACGTGTTCTGGCAGACCGGAGGGCGTGACGCGGTGACGGCCGAGATCCGCCGCCGCTCGGGGACCTGGTTCGATCCGGCCGTGGTCGCGGCTTTCATGACGGTCTCGCGGGACGAGAGCTTCTGGTCGACGCTGGAGCAACCGGACCTCGCGACCGCCCTGTTCGCGCTCGAGCCGGCCCAGCATGTTCGGCTGATCGACGAGGACCATCTCGACGACATCGCGGCGGCCTTCGCCCAGGTCGTCGATTCGAAGAGCCCGTTCACGAGTGGCCATTCGGCGCGGGTCGCCCTCTTCACCGACCTGATCGCCGAGACGATGGGCCTCCCGCCCGACCATCGTCGCTGGCTGAAGCGGGGCGCGCTCCTGCACGACATCGGCAAGCTCGGCGTCTCGAACGCCATCCTGGACAAGCCCGGCAAGCTCGACGCGGAAGAATGGGTCGCGATGCGCCAGCATTCCGCTCTCACCGAGACGATCCTGTCGCGCATCTCGGCCTTCGACGAACTCGCCCGCATGGCGGGCGCGCATCACGAACGGCTCGACGGCAAGGGCTACCCGAAGGGGATCGGCGGGGCGGAGATCTGCCTTGAGACCCGCATCATCACGACCGCCGACATCTTCGATGCGCTCACGGCCGAGCGGCCCTACCGGGCCGCGATGCCGGTGTCCAAGGCGCTCGCGATCATGGAGGGCGACATCGGGACCGCGATCGATCCCGATTGCTTCGCGGCGCTCCGTTCGGCGCTGCTTCGTCTCGATCAGGATCGCGCCGACGCCGCTCCGCCGATGGCCGCCGCCGCCTGACCTATTCCGTCCCGCTGCCCTGCAGGTAGCTCGGCCGCCTCTGCAGCATCGTCAGCGACGGCCGTTCGGGATCAGTCGTCCCGGTGGACGCGCTCCTTGCGCTCGTGCCTTTCCTGCGCCTCGATCGAGAGCGTCGCGATGGGCCGGGCCTCCAGCCGCCGGAGCGAGATCGGCTCGCCGGTCTCCTCGCAATAGCCGTAGGTGCCCTCGTTGATTCGCGAGATCGCCTGGTCGATCTTCGAAATCAGCTTGCGCTGGCGGTCGCGGGCCCGGAGCTCGATCGCCCGGTCCGTCTCCGACGAGGCCCGGTCGGCGAAGTCGGGATGGTTCGGGTTCTCCGTCTGGAGCGTGGACAGCGTGCCCTGGGACTCCTTCAGGATATCGCCCTTCCAGGCCGCGAGCTTGCACTTGAAATAGTCCCGCTGACGATCCCCCATGAAGGGTTCGTCGTCGTCCGGGTGGTAGCCGTTTTCCGCCATCTTCGGCATCACTTGGCCCCTCAGCCATGTCTCCGCTTCGAGGCGGATTATGGGGCGCGCGTATATATCGAACGCCCGCCTTGCGACAATGGGTTCTGCGCCTAACCGGCCATCATGACGGAGGAGCGACGGCCCATCGTTTCGGCATCTGCCTCGCGCACGGCCCCACGCAGTGCGAAAGCGGCCCGATGCGAGGGCTGGCCAGTCGGTCCGGCCCCTGTCGATCGCCTGGCGTGTCCGCCCAGAAAAGAGGCTGCGCGCCGGGCCTCAGCGGCCGAGCCGGGTGAGAAAGGTCTCGACGGACGGCAGGATGCGCTCGGCGATCCGGCGCACGCCCTCGGCCGAGGGATGGAGCCCGTCGGGCAGCGTCATCCGGGCTTCCCCCGAGACGCCGTCGAGGAAGAACGGATAGAGCACCAGGCCGTATTTGCCCGCGAGGTCCGGATAGATCGAGTCGAATCGCCGCACGAAGTCGGGACCGAGATTGCGGGCCGCATACATGCCGGCGAGCAGGACGGGGATGTTGCGGGCCTTGAGGCGTGACACGATGGTCTCGAGCGCCTTTCGGGTGACCTCGGGATCGGTGCCGCGCAGCATGTCGTTCGCGCCGAGTTCGACGATCACCCCATCGGTTCCGTCCGGCACGGACCAGTCGAGCCGCGCGAGACCGCCGGACGCGGTGTCGCCCGAGACGCCGGCATTCGTGATCGTGACCGCATGGCCGCGCGCCCGGAGCGCGGCTTCGAGTACGGTCGGGAAGGCCGCGCTCTCCGGGAGATTGTAGCCGGCCGTCAGGCTATCGCCGAGCGCGACGAGCTTCAGGGGCTCGCCCGGCGCGGCTCTTGCGGAGCCGGTCACCGCGGCTAAGGCAGCCACGAGGACGACGGCCAGGATGCCGCAGACGCGTTGGACATGCGCTCGCCCTGTCCCATATGAGCCGCCGCGCCGGGTTCCCGCCATGCCGTCCACCTCTGCATCATCTCGGCCGTGAGATTGGGTTCATTCGCATGACGGGCAAGATCATCTCGCTCGAGGATGTCGACCTCTCCTTGGGTGACGGCGCCGCGCGCGTCCATGTGCTGCAGGGGATCAGCCTCGCGGTCTCGACCGGGGAGGCCGTGGGCCTCGTCGGGCCATCTGGGTCGGGCAAGTCGACGCTGCTCATGGTGATGGCGGGGCTGGAGCGGCCCGATCGCGGGCGGGTGATGCTCGACGGGGAGGACCTCACGGGGCTGTCCGAGGATGCCCTCGCCCGTGTCCGGGGCCGGCGCATCGGCATCGTCTTCCAGTCCTTCCATCTCGTCCCAACGATGACGGCGCTGGAGAATGTGGCGCTCCCGCTCGAACTCGCGGGACGAAGCGGCGCCTTCGCGCGGGCCGAGACGGAACTTGCCGGGGTCGGACTCGGCGCCCGCCTGCACCATTACCCGGCCCAGCTGTCCGGCGGCGAGCAGCAGCGCGTCGCGATCGCGAGAGCGCTGGCGCCGGACCCCGCGATCGTGGTCGCGGACGAGCCGACCGGCAATCTCGACGAAGGCACGGGCGGCGCCGTGGTCGACCTCCTGTTCCGGATCAAGCGCGAGCGCGGCACGACGCTCGTCCTGGTCACCCACGACGCGACGTTGGCCGAGCGCTGCGACCGCACCGTCCACCTTCGGGCGGGACGGGTGGTCGCGGCCGACACAGCGGCGGTCCGCTGATGCACGGCACCCTGCCGGCCGCCTCGACCCCGCGCGCGCCTGGCTCCCCGCTGGTCCTCCGTCTCGCGCTTCGCGAGATGCGGGCGGGCCTGCGGGGCTTCGCGATCTTCATCGCCTGCATCGCGCTCGGCGTCGCGGCGATCTCGGGCGTGGCGTCCGTCGCGCGCTCGCTCGTCGAGGGCATCTCGAGCCAGGGCCGGACGATCCTCGGCGGCGACGTCGCGCTCTCCGTGGTGCAGCGCGAGGCGAGCCCCGAGGAGCTCCGAATCATGTCGGGCCAGGGCCGGGTGTCGCCCGTCGCGACGCTGAGGGCGATGGCCTCCGCCGGTCCCGAGGCCGGCGCGGCTTTGGTCGAGGTGAAGGCGGTCGGTTCAGGCTACCCGACCGTCGGGGCAGTGAAGACCGAGCCTGCGGGCGAGCTGTCCGGACTTCTGGCCGAGAAGGACGGCGTGTTCGGCGCCGTCGTCGATTCGGCCTTGTTCGACCGGCTCGCGCTGCCGGTCGGGGCACGGGTGACGATCGGATCGACCCCGTTCGAGCTCCGGGCCAGGCTCGTCTCCGAACCCGACAAGATCGCGGCCGGGATCGGCTTCGGCCCGCGCCTACTCATGTCGGATGCGGCGCTCCGGGCGACCGGCCTCGTCCAGCCGGGCAGCCTCGTCCGCTGGACCTATCGCCTGCTGATCCCGCCCGCGACCGCCACGGAGGAAGAGGACGGCCGGCCCGGTCGCGTCCTCGAGGCGCTGAAAGCCCAGCTCCCGGAGGGGGGCGCAGGCTGGGAGATCCGCACCCGCGACAACGCCGACCCGCGCTTCAGCCGCAATATCGAGCGATTCACGCAATTCCTGACCCTCGTCGGACTGACGGCGCTCCTCGTCGGCGGCGTCGGGGTCGCGAATGCCGCCGCGGCCTTCGTCGATCGCAAGCGCGTCCCGATCGGAATCCTGAAGAGCCTCGGCGCGACCGGCCGGCAGGTGGTCGCGATCTATCTGGCACAGGTCATGATGATCGCTGCCGTCGGCGTCGCGATCGGGCTCGCCGTCGGGGCGGCCATCCCGTTCGCGATCGCGGGCGCCTTCCGGTCCGCCCTGCCGATCCCGATCGAGGCTGTGGTCTCGCCGAAGGATCTCGGGCTCGCGCTGCTCTACGGCCTCCTGACGGCGCTCGCCTTCTCGCTCGGCCCCCTCGGCCGGGCGCATGGCGTTCCGGTCTCGGGCCTGTTTCGCGACAGGGTCGCGCCCGACCCGCACCGCCCGCCCGCCGCCTATCTGGCGGCTGCCATCCTGTGCGGGGCCGCGCTCGTCGGGCTCGCCGTCGTGGCCGCCTATGACCGGCGCGTGGCTTTGGCCTTCGTTGCGGCGGCCGGCGGAGCCTATCTGATCCTGCGTCTCGCGGCTGTCGGGATCATGCGGCTCGCCCGGGTGTTGCCCCATGCGCGGCAGCCTTTCCTGCGGCTCGCCATCGCGAATCTGCATCGGCCCGGCGCGCTGACGCCGTCGCTCGTCCTCTCGCTCGGTCTCGGCATCACCCTGCTCGTGACCCTCGCCGGGATCGACGGCAACCTGCGGCGCGAGATCGGCCGCACTCTCCCGGAGCGGGCGCCCAACTTCTTCTTCGTGGACGTCCCGAGCGCGGACGCGTCCGAGTTCCGCGCCTTTCTCGGCCGGGCGGCGCCCGGGGGCGCGATCGAAGCGACGCCGATGATGCGGGGCCGGATCACGGCGCTGAACGGGCGCCCGGTGGCCGAGACGCAGGCCGCGCCGAATGCCGCCTGGGTGCTGGACGGCGATCGCGGCATCACCTACGCGGCCGCGATCCCGGAAGGCTCGACCGTGGTCGAGGGCGCCTGGTGGGCGCCGGACGTCGCCGGCGCGCCTCTCGTCTCGCTGGATGCGGAGATCGCGCGCGGGCTCGGGCTGAATGTCGGCGACACGATCACCGTGAATGTGCTCGGCCGCAACCTGACGGCGACCATCGCCAACCTTCGTCGGATCGACTGGCGTCGAATCGGGATCGGCTTCGTGCTCGTGTTCTCGCCCCAGAGCTTCGGGGGTGCTCCGCATACGGAGCTGATGACCGTGACCCTTCCGGCCGGGGCCGATCCGGCGATCGAACCGCGCCTCCTGCGCGACGTGGCCCGCGGCTTCCCGGCCGTGACCAGCGTCCGGGTCAAGGACGCCCTCGAGGCCGTGAACGCCGTCGTGGCCCAGCTCGTCTTCGCGATCCGGGCCGCCTCGTCGGTCGCGCTGCTGGCGAGCCTTCTCGTCCTCGCAGGCGCGCTCGCGGCCGGGCAGCGGGCGAGGCTCTACGACGCGGTCGTTCTGAAGACGCTCGGCGCGACGCGGGGTCGGCTCCTGGCCGCCTACCTGGTGGAATACGGCGCGCTCGGCCTCGCAACGGCCGCGATCGGGCTCGTGGCCGGCTCGCTTGCCGCCTATGCCGTGGTGACCCGGACGATGCAGCTCGGCTTCACGCTGGATCTCGGCAGCAGCGTCGTCTCGGCCCTGCTCGCAGTCGTCGTTGCGGTCGGGCTCGGCCTCCTCGGCACCTGGAGGGTGTTGGGTCAAAAGCCGGCCCCCTATCTCCGAAGCCTTTAACCCCTTCCGCCAGCGCAGACGGCGAGGCCCCTTGTGAGGAACCGCGGTTCCCTCCATATTCCTGTGGCGCCGGATGTCCGGCGTCAGAGGGGCGCGTGATCCCTCGTATCGACAAGCACGCTGAGAGCCATCCAGAGGACGACTCCCATGCAACCGTTTCAACAGAACCAGACCGGTTTCGGCGCCGGCTACGCTCGCAGCACCGCCGAGGTCGACCAGGGTCTGCGCACCTTCATGTTGGGTGTCTACAACAACATGGTCCTGGGCCTCGCCATCTCGGCCCTGGTCGCGCTCGGCGTGAACAAGCTCGCCGTGACGACCGATGCCAACCAGGCCGTGGCCCGGATGAACGGGCAATATGTCACCGCCTTCGGCAAGATGCTGTATGGCTCGCCGCTGATGTGGGTGGTGGCTTTGGCCCCGCTCGCCTTCATCTTCTTCTTCTCCTTCCGGATGGAAAAGATGTCGGCGGCGACGGCTCGGCTCACCTTCTTCGCCTTCGCGGCGGTGATGGGTGCCTCGCTCTCGACGATCCTCCTGCGCTATACGGGCGCCTCGGTCACGCAGACCTTCTTCGTGACGGCGGCCGCCTTCGGCGGGCTTAGCCTCTTCGGCTACACCACCCAGCGCAGCCTGTCGGGAATGGGCACGTTCCTGATGATGGGGCTGATCGGCCTCATCCTGGCCTCGCTCGTCAACATCTTCCTGCAGTCGCCGGCGATGCAATTCGCCATCTCGGCGATCGGCGTTCTGATCTTCGCGGGCCTCACCGCCTACGATACCCAGAAGCTGAAGGAGATGTATCTCTACGGAAACTACGACACGGAAGCTGCCGGCAAGGCTTCGGTCTACGGCGCCCTGACGCTCTATCTCGACTTCATCAACATGTTCCAGTTCCTGCTCGCCTTCATGGGCAACCGGAACAACTAAGAACGTTCGAGCCTCGGCTCGGTCGCGAAGCCCCGGCGCAAGCCGGGGCTTTTTTCGTCTGGGAGTCGTGCGTGCTTCGAGGCTCGGCTCCGGCTCGCACTTCAGGATGAGAAAGTTGGGAGCATCCACCACGTCCTCATCCTGATGTGCCCCGCGAAGCGGGGGCATCGAAGGACGCATGACGCTTCAGCGTGAACGGATGGTGGCCCTAGTTGGTGACGAGCTTCACCGGCTTGTCGATGGCCTGAAGAACGCGGGCGAGGTCATGGCCACGCTTCAGCACGAGGCCGGACGTCGTCTCGACGGCGTAGGCGCCCTGGCGGCGGGCGAGTTTCGGGTCCTTGATGATTCGGTAGAGCG
The DNA here is from genome assembly GCF_964242715.1 of uncultured Enterovirga sp. Taxonomy (NCBI): domain Bacteria; kingdom Pseudomonadati; phylum Pseudomonadota; class Alphaproteobacteria; order Hyphomicrobiales; family Methylobacteriaceae; genus Enterovirga; species uncultured Enterovirga sp. The sequence goes on along the minus strand of NZ_CAXTAZ010000054.1, from coordinate 18,662 downwards.
GCGATTCCGAGGTCCGGCGGTAGACGGCGAAGACGGCCCGGTCGCGGGCGAAGTCGATCGCATAGTCGCGCCACTCCCCCTCGGCCACGCGCCGGCCGTAGAGGTTCAGGATGGCCCGGAGTTCGTCTCGGCTGAACGTCACCTGAGGCGATGGCGCGGCACCCGGAAACGGAACGATCCGGTCGCTGCGCAACGTCTCTCCCGTTTCGCCCTCGTTCATCGTCTCTCCTGGCTACGGATGTGCCCCGTTGCAGAACGGTCATGATGGGCGGGAGGCGGCCCTCAGACAAGAGGCAGGCATGGCGGCTTCCGCCGGCGCTGGCAGAGTTTTTGCCTGCGACCCGACGTCTTCGGGCCGGGCGTTGAATAGCTGGTTCCCGATCGGTTAAGGTCGGGCGTCGAGGTCCGGTTACCGGGAGCCGGCCGGAGACCGAACGAGGCCGCATGGCGGACGCCGTCCATTTCGATATGCCTGATCCACGCGCCGCCCGCAGGGCGGAGCGGCGCGCTGCCGACATGGAACGCGGCTACACGATCTCGGTCAAGCGTCTCGTCCTCGCCTTCGTGATCGAGGGCATCATCGTCGCGACCTCGCTCGCCGGAGCCTGGCTGTTCGCCAGCATGTATGGCGGCGCCGACCCGACCGCCTTCTGGATGATGATGCTGGCTCCCATCGCCTACGCGGTGATCGAGTTCAGCCGCGTTCCACTCGCCGTGTCGATCCGGACGCAATCCTCCGTCGCCCTCCGCATCATCGCGGCGATCGGGGTGATCGGGGCCGCGGCCGTGACCATCAAGTCGATCTCGCAACTTGGCGAGATCATGTTCCGGCCCCGTCTGACCGAGGCGGTGAAAGCCCAGGAGCGACTGGGCGACGCCCGAAACGAGCGGGCGACCCTCGACCGCAAGATCGCGGATGCCGACGCGGTCGTGACTCAGCGCACGCAGCAGCTCGGCGAGGCCGAGCGGCGCCTGAAGGACGGCAACACGGAACTCGGCGCCCTGCCGGCCCAAAAGTGCTTCCGGACCTCGACGACGACCCGCGACGGGCGGCGCGTCACCGGCACCCGCTGCAATACCGACCCGCGCACCGACGCCATGAAGGCGAGCCTGACGGGTGCCGTCCGCGACCGCGCCGACGGATCGGAGCGGCTCGACGCGGCACGGGCGGAACGCGCGAAGCTCGACCGCACGGCGGTCGACCGCTCGCTCAGCGAGGCCGAGGTCGCCTACCGGGACGCCGTGATGCGCTCGCAACTGCACAGCTTCACGGCCATGGTGTTCTTCAAGGATCCGGGCCAGGTCACCGACAAGGAAATCCATACCTTCCTGTTCTTCTTCGTCTTCATCCCGGCGGTCGGCGCCTCCGTCGCGGCGACGCTCCTCGCCCTGACCTCCGTGGAGCGGGTGCGCGAGGAGGACGACGTGGTGCTGGACGAAAGCGCAGGCTCCTTCATCCTCGAACCCTTCGCCGAGGAGCTGATCCGGCAGGCCCGCGACGAGGCCGAGCGTACGGCGAACGCCACGATCGAACGGGCCCGCCCGGCCGCGGCTACTGCCCCGCCGGCGGCACAGCCGTCCCCCGCCGCTCCCGTCGCCGCAGCGCCGCTGCGGGTCGTCGAGACGGGACGCTGAGCCGTGGAGCTCCCGGCCACCAAGGAGAATCGGGTCCTCGCGAACGCGGTCAATGCGCGGATCAAGTCCGAAGCCCGGATCCTGAACGCCAAGGCCGCGTTCCTGCGCCTCGCCGGGTTCTCGCTCATCTGCGCCATGATCGGGGTCGGGATCGGGGCGGCGCTCTACGGCTGGACCTACGCCCGTCAGCCGGTGATCCAAGCCGAGCAGGTCGCGAACGCCGTCGCCCAGGCCCTCTCCGGCCTCACGCTCAAGACCGAAGGCAGCGTGAAGCTCGACCCCGACGCGCTGGTCGCGCTCGCCCAGCCGAAGCCGGCGGCCGAGGTCCCCCGGCCGACGGAAGCCCAGCTCGGCGCCGGTGCGGCGCCTGCCTCGCGGGCGGCCGTGAACACGGCCTTCACGGTGTTCAAGAATGTGCCGATGGGTAGCGGCCAGGTCGTCACGGGCTGGAACTTCACGTCGAGCGAGCAGAAGTCGCCGCAGCACCAATATTGCTATTATTCCGAGCAGATCGACGGAACCTCCAAGGTCACGATCGATCTCGGGGAGAACGGGCGGCCCGTCGCCGCGACCAAGACGCGGGCCAGCATGGACCCGGTCCTCGCCTTCTCGAATTGCGTCTGGTTCAAGAGCGGCGCGATCTGATCGCCGACCCCGGGGCGGTTCCCGCTCCCGGCGCGGCATGGTAGGCGAGGCGCCATGACCGCCCGCCTCGACGCTCGCTTCACACAATGCCGCAACGAGGGCCGCGCCGCGCTCGTCACCTATGTCATGGCCGGCGATCCCGATCCCGAGACCTCCTTCGCCGTCCTGTCGGCTTTGCCCGCCGCGGGGGCCGACATCGTCGAGCTGGGCCTCCCCTTCACCGACCCGATGGCCGACGGGCCCGCGATCCAGGCGGCCGGGTTGCGGGCTCTGAAGGCTGGGCAGGACACGGTCCGGACGCTCGACCTCGTCCGCCGCTTCCGGGCGACGGACCTGTCCACGCCCGTGATCCTGATGGGCTATTTCAACCCGATCTACAGCTACGGGGTCGACCGCTTTCTCCGGGACGCGGCTGAGGCCGGGGTGGACGGCTTCATCGTCGTCGACCTTCCGCCCGAGATGGATGCCGAATTCTGCCTGCCGGCGCTCGCGGCCGGCTTCGCCTTTATCCGGCTCGCGACGCCGACCACTGACGCGGCTCGCCTGCCCGCGGTCCTGCAGAACACCGCGGGCTTCGTCTATTATGTCTCGATCACCGGCGTGACCGGCACCGCGACGCCGGACTTCACCCGCGTCTCGGCCGCGGTCGGCCGGATCAAGCACCATACCGACCTCCCGGTCGTCGTCGGGTTCGGCGTCCGCACCGGCGCGCATGCCGCTTCGGTCGCGGCCGGGGCGGACGGGGTGGTGGTCGGCTCGGCGCTTGTCGATGCGCTCCGGGCCTCGCTCGATCCGGACGGGGCCGCCACGTCGGGCAGCGTCGAGGCCGTGGCCAGCCTCGTCCGGGAACTCGCGGCAGGCGTGCGCTCGGTCGCGAAGACCCGCGTCGCGGCCTAAGCGGACACCGTCGCGCTATGTCCGGCTTCCTTCGCTTGCCAAGGAAATACTTCTCAGCCATGGCGGGGCCTTGAGCGCACCCGCCCCGACCTCTCCACCCTCGGTTCCCCTGACGGACGAGCCATCCGCCGCGCCCGTGCGCAGGGGTCGGACCGTTCGTGGCCACCTTGCGTGGTTCACGGTTGCGCTGGTCCTGCCGGCGCTTCTCTTCACGGCCTTCGTCCTGTGGCGCTTCGCGTCGGCCGAACGGTCTCGCCTCGAGAACGAGGCCACCGACATCGCTCACTCGGTGGCCCTCGCGCTCGACCGCGATGTCACGGGCATCTTCGCTGCGCTCGGCGTGCTGTCCACCTCGGCCTATCTTCAGAACGGCGATTTCGAGGGGTTCCACAAACAGGCGGGCGATCTGCTGCGCCGTCAGAACACTGTTGCGGTGCTGACCGACCGGACGGGGCAGCAGCTCGTGAATGTCCGCACCCCCTTCGGCGATCCGCTACCGCGCTCCTCGGTGACCTGGGACGGCGCTGCGCTCGCCTCCGGACGCCTCGCGGTGACCGATTACGTGGTCGGCCAGGTATCCGGAATCCCGCAATTCCTGGCGGTGTCGAGCATCGAGCGGAACGGGGTTCCTGCCTATTTCCTGTATTTCAGCGTTCCGCTCGATCGGCTTCAGCGGCTCATTGCCGAAGCCGACATTCCGTCGCGTTACACGGTCTCGGTCGTCGATAGAAAAGGCATCATCCTGGCCCGCTCCGCGCGAGCGGAGGAGTTCGTGGGGCGCGAGGCAACCCAGGACCTCCAGCGCAACACGGCGGGCCGGCAAGGCACGTGGTCCGGCACCACGGTCGACGGCACGCCCGTCTTCGGCGCCTTCGCCCGCTCGCGCCTGTCGGACTTCCGGGCGGCGGTGGGGATACGCTATGCCGACCTGAACGCGCCGCTCTGGCGCTCCCTGTCCCTCTTCGGTCTTCTCTTCGTCGCGATCGCGACGCTCTCGGTCGCGCTCGGCTTCTTCATGGGAAAGCGCATCACCGAACCTATGGTGGCCCTGGCCGGACAGGCCGCACGTCTCGGTCGAGGGCAGATCATCGTGACGCGACCGTCCGGGCTGGCCGAGGCGGATCTCGTCGGCGAGGAGCTTGCGTCGGCCTCCGCCAGCCTGCGCGAGCGCGAGACGGAATTGCGCGAGGCGAACGAGGAAATCCAGCGCTTCGCCTATATCGTCAGTCACGACCTGCGCTCGCCGCTCGTGAACATCATGGGCTTCACGACCGAGCTCGAGGCTCTGCGCGCCGACGTCTTCGCGCGTCTCGCCATGCTTCGCGCCTCGCTCGGCGAGGCGGAGGCCGCGAAGGACGACGAACTCTCCCGCGACTTCGACGAGGCGATCGGCTTCATCAAGGCCTCCATCGCCAAGATGGATCGCCTGATCAACGCGATCCTCAGGCTTTCCCGCGAGGGACGCCGCGACTTCCAGCCGGAGCGCGTGGACATGGACGCGCTGGTTGCCGGGATCCGGGCGAGCCTCGCCCATCAGGCGGAGAACGCGGACGCGACCGTGACGGCGACCGCTCTCCCGTCCCTCGTCGGCGACCGCCTGGCCCTGGAGCAGATCTTCTCGAACCTGATCGACAACGCACTGAAATATCTCCGGCGCGGCGTTCCCGGCCGGATCGAGATCGTCGGGCGTGCGAATGGCCGGATGGCGGTCTATGAGGTACGGGACAACGGTCGCGGCATCGACGAGAGGGATCTGGAGCGCGTGTTCGATCTGTTTCGGCGATCCGGGGCACAGGACCGGCCTGGGGAGGGGATCGGCCTCGCGCATGTGCGGGCGCTCGTGCGCCGCATCGGCGGGACGATCAGCTTGACGTCCGTCCCGGGGCAGGGTTCGACTTTCACGGTCTCGCTTCCGCGACGATGGGTGGGCGAGAAGAAAAGGAAGGCAGCATGACCATGCCGGTGACGATCATCATGGTCGAGGACGACGAGGGTCACGCCCGCCTGATCGAGAAGAACATTCGCAGGGCCGGGGTCACGAACGAGATCGTGGCCTTTCAGGACGGAACGAGCGCAGTCGACTTCTTCCTTGGCGCCGACCGGACCGGCAGCTCGAATGCGGGCCGGGCCATGCTGGTCCTTTTGGACCTCAACCTCCCGGACATGACCGGGATCGACATCCTGAAGATCGTCAAGGAAAACGAGCATCTCAAGCGCACGCCCGTCGTCGTCCTGACCACGACCGACGACCAGCGCGAGATCCAGCGCTGCTACGACCTCGGCTGCAACGTCTACATCACGAAGCCGGTCAATTATGAGGGCTTCTCGAACGCCATCCGGCAACTCGGGCTATTCTTCTCGGTGATCCAGGTTCCGGACGCCGCATGACCGACACGCCGCTCCGGCTCCTCTATATCGACGACGATCCGGGCCTTGCACGTCTCGTGCAGAAGGGGCTGGAGCGGCGTGGCTACATCGTGGAGACGGCCGGCGACGGTCCGAGCGGCCTCGGGAAACTGACCAGCGGTCATTTCGATGTCGTCGCGCTCGACCATTACATGCCGGGCCAGGACGGTCTCGCGACCCTCGCTGAAATCCGGGCGCTGCCCGACCCCCCCGCGGTCGTCTACGTCACGGGAACGCAGGAGAGCGCCGTCGCGGTCGCGGCCCTCAAGGCGGGCGCGTCCGACTATGTCGTGAAGACGATCGAGGGCGAGTTCATCGCGCTGCTCGCGGTCGCCATCGACCAGAGCGTGGAGGGCGTGCGCCTCCGCCGGGCCAAGGACGCGGCCGTGGCCGAGGTCCGGGCCGCGCGAGACCGGTTCGAGGCGCTTGCGACGGAGCGCGCCGTGCTCATCCGGGAGGTCAATCACCGGGTCGGCAATTCCCTGCAGATCATCGCCGCGCTCCTTCACCTGCAATCCTCGGCCGCCACGAGCGAGGAGGTGAAGGTGGCCCTCGCCGGCGCCAATCGCCGCGTCATGGCGGTCGCCCAGGTCCACCGGCGCCTCTACACCTCCGACGACGTCCAGTCGGTCGCGCTCGACCAATACCTGACGGCCCTCGTCTCGGACCTGCGGGGTTCGGCGGAGGACGGGGTCGCGACACAGCTTTCGCTCGAGGCCGAACCGGTCGAGGTCGATCCCGACAAGGCGGTCGCGGTCGGGGTCGTCGTGACCGAACTCGTGCTGAACGCCGTGAAATACGCCTATCCGGACGGGAACGGCCCCATCCGGGTGAAGCTCACGGCCGCCAACGGCTCGCGCGTGATGCTGTCGGTCGAGGATGACGGTGTCGGGCGCGGGCCGGTGAACCAGGACCGTGCGACGGGGGGGCTCGGCCGCATGATCGTGAAGGCGATGGCGACCAAGCTCAGTGCCGATTGGGGCCAGGACGAAAGCCACCAGGGGATGCGGGTCACGCTAGCCTTCGACCGCCACGTCGTGCGGCTTCAGCCCACCGCCGCTTAGCTCCTCGCCGGCCTCAGGACGCCACGGACATGACCGACAGCCTGCCGAACGCCCATGTGCGCGCCGAGGTGCTCGTCCAGGCGCTGCCGCACATGCAGCGCTACGACCAGCAGATCGTCGTCATCAAGTATGGCGGCCACGCGATGGGCGACCGCGACGCCGCGGAGAATTTCGCAGAGGACATCGTGCTCCTGGAACAGGCGGGGCTGAAGCCGATCGTGGTCCATGGCGGGGGGCCGCAGATCGGCCGCATGCTGGACAAGCTCGGCATCCAGTCCGCTTTCGCCGGCGGCCTCCGCATCACCGACGAGGCGACCGTCGAGGTCGTCGAGATGGTGCTGGCGGGCTCGATCAACAAGCAGATCGTGGGCTGGATCGGGGCCGAGGGCGGCCGCGCGGTCGGCCTCTCCGGCAAGGACGGCATGATGGTGCGGGCCCGCAAGGCCGCCCGCACCGTGATCGACCCGGAATCGCGGGAGGAGCGCGAGATCGATCTCGGCCTCGTCGGCGAACCCGAGGCGGTCGACCGCTCGGTCCTCGACGCCGTGCTCAAGGCCGAGCTCATCCCGGTCCTGGCCCCGATCGCGGCCGGCACCGACGGCCAGACCTACAACGTCAATGCCGACACCTTCGCGGGCGCCATCGCGGGCGCGATGACGGCGAAGCGCCTCCTCCTCCTCACCGACGTCGCGGGCGTGCTCGACAAGGACAAGAACCTCCTGCCCGAGCTGACCGTGGAGCAATGCCGCGGCCTCATCGCCGACGGCACCATCACGGCCGGGATGATCCCGAAGATCGAGACCTGCATCTATGCGATCGAGCGCGGGGTCGAGGCGGTCGTCATCCTGGACGGCAAGGTGCCGCACGCGGTGCTGCTCGAGCTGTTCACCGACTACGGCGCCGGCACCCTGATCCGGGGATGACGGAGACGTCGGCCCTTGAACCATCCGACTGGCCGGTCACGGTCGAGGCCTCCATTTCCCCGGCCGGCCACGCGGCGGTCCTGTCGGGCCTGATCGGCTACAACGAACAGGCGGCAGGTCCGGGCCGCCATGCTCCCATCGCGGTCTACGTCCGCGGGCCGGACGCGACCATCGTCGGCGGTCTTGAAGGCCGGACCTCCTACTGCTGGCTGATCATCGAGCTCGTTTTCCTGCCGGAAGCATGTCGCGGGCAGCGGGTGGGCGCGCGCGTTCTGAGGCAGGCCGAGGAGGAGGCCGTTCGAAGGGGCTGCCACGGCGCCCGCCTCGACACGGCGAGCTTCCAGGCGAGGGGCTTCTACGAGAAGCAAGGCTATGCCGTGTTCGGTGAACTCGATCTCGGGTCCGGCGGGCACCGGCTGTTCTTCATGCACAAGGACCTGCGGGCGGCGGCGGCGTGACGACCTTCTCGCCCCGGCTCAGGCGGCGACGGGAAGGCGCACGTTCCGCTTGATGCCGTAGCGCCAGGTTCCGGCATGCGGGCGCGCCTGGTAGCACAGCACCAGCTCGTTCTCGACGAGGGTCGCGGAGGCATGGCCGTTCTCGCCTCGCCCCCGGGGCGGCAGGAACGGCCCGAGCGACCGGAATGGCTGCCCGAGCCCGGGCGACACGGCGAAGAACACCCGCTGGCGCGTGCCGCGCTCTCCGGCTGGCAGGAAACAGACGGCGTTCAGGAGGATGCGCCCGTCCGGTAGCTCCACCAGCTGCGGTCCCTCGATGCCCCATTCGTAGTCGGCGTGACCGGGCTGATTATGATGCTTGGCCACGTCGGCATGCGACAGGATCTTGCCGACACGGCACCAGGGCCCCTCCCAGCCGGGGCCGGACGACACGGCCAGGAAGATTTCCGGATTCGGCTTACCGACGATGGGCGGCATGGCGGAATAGACCAGCACCTTCTGGCCCGCGATGACCGCCGGGTGCGGATCGTAGATGCCCGCCTCGTCCGTTCCGGGGATCGACAGGAGGGATGTGTTGACGTGGGTCCAGCGGAAGCCGTCGGGGGAGCTGAAATACTCGATGCGGCCGCCCTCGTGCATGAACTCGGTCTGCACGAAGAGGTGGAACGAGCCCTCGCCGAAGATGACGCCCGGCGCCGCGACTCCGGAACCTTCGATGGGCAGGTGGATGATCTCGTGCTGGGTCCACGCCCCGGTGAGGGACGACGACGTGGCGTGATGGATGCCCCATTGCTCCGAGACGGTGTCGCCTCCCGAGCCGAAGATGTGCCAAACCGTGCCGTCGAATACGAGGCAGGGGTCTTTCACCTCTCTGACATCCGCCGGCGCGTAGAGTGGAAATCGACTGCGCATAGCACACCGAGATTCTTCGGGCGGATCTCGTCCGCGTTTCCGCCCTTTGTTGCGGCCGTATTATCCCGGCTCTTGCCGGTCGAATCGGCTTCAACTTGTAATCTTGACCTTCCAAGTAAATACTCCGTTATGAGCGAGAGCTGCGAATGGGCTTTCGCCCGGCGCGTCGACGGAAATGGCGACGGCCGCCCGCGGCCCGGCTTACCGTCGGGGCTAAGCCGCCCTATGTGAGTTGCCCGGGCCGGGCCCGCCTTCGTGATCTCGATGCCGCAGACGCCACCGCACCATCCCGCCGCCGCCGCCCGCCGATTCGACCATATCGAGACCTGGGTCTTCGACCTCGACAACACGCTCTACTCGCACGAGGCGGGCGTGTGGCCGCAGGTGGACGAGCGCATCACGCTCTACATCATGAACCTGTTCGGGCTCGACGGGATGTCCGCCCGCGCGCTGCAGAAGTTTTTCTACCACCGCCACGGCACCACGCTTCGGGCGCTGATGGACGATTACGGCGTCGATCCCGAGGACTTCCTCGATTTCGCGCACGACATCGACCATTCCGCGATCGAGCTGAACCCGCTTCTCGGGGACGCGATCGAGCGGCTGCCAGGGCGCAAGCTGATCCTCACCAACGGCTCGCGCCGCCACGCGACGAGCGTCGCCATGAAGCTCGGCATCTTCGATCACTTCGAGGATGTCTTCGACATCGTGGCGGCCGATTTCGTGCCGAAGCCGGACCGTCGTGCCTACGAGACCTTCCTGCGCCGCCACGTCGTCGATCCGGCCCGTTCCGCCTTGTTCGAAGACATCGCCAAGAACCTCGTCGTCCCGCACGACATGGGCATGACCACCTGCCTCGTCGTGCCCCGGACGGTCGACCCGTTCCGGGACAGCTTCGAGCAGGAGGCGGTCGTGGCGCCCCATGTCGACCACGTCACGAGCGACCTCGCGGGATTTTTGACGAAGCTCCGACCCGGGCCGGAGAGCGGACGACCCGCACCGGAGCCTGTGCCGGCCGCGCGCTGAGATGAGGCGAGCTCGGTCGCCATCCGCTCGGTTGTTCCACTTACGGGCGTCATGCTGAGGAGGTCGGCGTAGCCGGCCGTCTCGAAGCACGCACGACCGGGATGCGTCCTTCGAGACGCGCCTTCGGCGCTCCTCAGGATGACGAGGAGAGTGGAACATCGGCGCGTCACTGGCGCCCCGCGCCGCACCCGCTATGTTGCGGCCACAATCGGCGGAGCCCCTCATGTCCCTCACCGTCGCGGTCCAGATGGACCCGATCCAGCGCATCCGCATCGCGGGCGACACCACCTTCGCACTGCTGCTCGAAGCGGCGCGACGAGGTCACCGGCTGCTGCATTACACGCCCGAGCGGCTGTCGATGCGGGACGGCCGCGTCCATGCGGCGGTGGAGACGCTCATGGTCCGCGACCAGGAGGGGGATCACGCCACCCTAGGGTCGCCCGAGCGCATGGACATGGGGGAATGCGACGTCATCCTGATGCGCCAGGACCCTCCCTTTGACATCGCCTACATCACGGCGACCCATCTTCTGGAGCGCCTTCACCCGAAGACGCTGGTCGTCAACGACCCCGCCTCGGTCCGGAACGCGCCGGAGAAGATCTTCGTCACCCACTTTCCGCAACTCATGCCGCCGACGCTGATCACGCGCGACAAGGACGAGATCGAGGCCTTCCGGCGCGAATTCGGCCAGATCGTGATGAAGCCGCTGCATGGGCATGGCGGGGCGGCGGTGGTCCGGATCCTGCCGGAGGATCCGAATTTCGGGTCGCTCTTCGACCTTTTCTCGGTGACATTCCGGGAGCCCTGGGTGGTGCAGCGCTACCTTCCCCGGATCACCGAGGGTGACAAGCGCATCATCCTGGTCGAGGGCGAGCCCCTCGGCGCCGTGAACCGTGTCCCGGCCCCGAACGACCTCCGCTCGAACATGGTCCGGGGCGGCGCCGCGAACGCGACCGAGCTGACCGAGCGGGAGCGGGAGATCTGCGCCACGATCGGGCCCGAACTCCGGGCCCGTGGCCTCGTCCTCGTCGGGATCGACGTCATCGACGGCAACCTGACCGAGATCAACGTCACCTCGCCGACGGGCATCCGGGCGATCCGGAAGGTCGGCGGTCCGGACATTTCCGTGTCGGTCTGGGACGCGATCGAGGCCCGGATCGGCGGGTGAGGGGCGGACGCCTGCCCGCCGTCATTCCGGGGCCACGAGGCGGAAGCCGGAATCTATGGAAGCGCGCCAGGCAGGGAGCGGTCCACAGGTCGTGGGAGCCGTGGGCTCCGGGTTCTCGCTGCGCGAGCCCCGGAATGACAGTCGTAGCCCTCAGCCGATCTCGAAGATCGACCGCAGCAGGTTCTGCTGCTGAGCGACCGGGCTCGTCCGGACCGTCTCGGTCTCGACGGAGCGGCTGATCAGCTTGTCGAGGTGGCGGATGCGGGCGTGGAGGCGGAGCGACAGGGCGACGAGGTCGCGGATGCGCTCGGGGAGGGTGGCGAACTGGGCATCGGACGCGGCCTGGTCCTGGACCGCGAGCCGGACACGGTCCTTCTCGCGCTGGGCCTGGGCCGGCGTGATCTCGTTCTCGGCGACGGCCCGCTGCACGAGCAGCCAGGAGGCGATCTGCATGAGGCGGGTCGTGAGCCGCATGCTCTCGCTCGCATAGGCGAGCGCCGCCCCTCGGCCGAGACCGTTCGATTCCGTCCGTCCGTCTCCGTCGAGATAGGACGCCGTCTCTTCCACCAGCGCCATTCCTTCGCGGAACAGGAGCTTGAAGGCCTCGGATTTGACGAACGAGGCTCCGAACGGGACCGGTCCGGGGACGGCAGGCTCGAAACCATAGCCAGAGGCGCGTTCGAGCTCTTTCAACATCATGACTCCCCCTCGTCCGCGTCCCATTCAGGGCCAATCGCAAAGCGGACGACCGCCAGGGGCAACCTTAGGGCCGGCAGCGCCTTCGCGCGCCGTTAACTTTCCGTCAAGGTTAACGATCCCGGCCACAAGAAAAAAGCCGCCCTCGCAGGCGGCTGAAGTGGTCAACAGGGAGGCATCAAACAGAGTGGCGGGCCACTCGAGATCCAGAAAACTGGATGCATCCCGTTATGAAGCGGAAACCCTAACCAAGTGTTAACGCCGACGCCGAGCTGAGCCGAAAGGGCACAGGACTATCAGAGCTTGAAGAAGGTGCCGGCCGCTTCCCGCGAGGCGAGCTTGCGGCGTTGCTCGTCCTGCAGGCGCGCGATCTCGGCTTCGAGAAGGGTGACGCGTTCGCCGAGTTCGTCGACCGAGATGGCCGACAGGTCCTGTCCGATCTCGTGCGAGACCTTTCGCTTCGGCTTCGTATCCGCCTCGTCGATGCTCATCCTGCCCTCCCTCGCTCCCGGCCGGGACGTTTGCGCGTCTTCGGCGCCTCGCCTATATATCCGGCTTTCCGCGATCATCGGGAAGACGGCGCTTCGGACGGTCCGAGCCGGAGCACAGGCCAGTTGCGGCCGTGTGCCCCGCCGTCTGTCCCTTCAGGAGTCCGACATATGTCCCACGCCCCGCTCATGCCGAAGGCGACCGCCGTGTGGCTGGTCGAGAATACGTCGCTCACCTTCGAACAGATCGCCGAATTCTGCCATCTCCACCCGCTCGAGGTGAAGGGCATCGCCGACGGCGAGGTTGCGGCCGGCATCAAGGGCGCCGATCCGATCGGGGCGGGACAGCTGTCGCGCGAGGAGATCGACCGGGCCCAGGCCGATCACGATTATCGCCTCAAGATGGCCGTCTCCAAGGTGAAGCTGCCCGAGATGAAGAGTTCGAAGCGCGGGGCCCGCTACACGCCGGTGTCGCGTCGCCACGACCGCCCGAACGCTATCCTATGGCTGCTCCGCAACCATCCCGAGCTCAAGGACGCGCCCATCATGCGGCTCGTCGGAACGACCAAGGCGACGATCGCCCAGATCCGCGACCGCACCCATTGGAACTCGGCCGGTCTCCAACCGATGGATCCCGTGACCCTCGGCCTCTCCTCGCAGATCGACCTCGATTTCGAGGTTCAGCGCGCGGCGAAGGACCGGCCCCAGGCCGAAGCGTCCGATTCGGGCCAGACTCTCCTGCCGGCCGAACTCACGACCGCGACCCCGGCCGGCCCGTCCGGACCGACCTTCGCCGATATGGGCAAGCCGAAGGCCGCTCCCGAGGAGCGGATCGACGTCCAGTCTGTCTTCGGCAAGCTGAAGACGCTGAAGCGCGCCGGGGCCGACGACGAGTGAGCGCCGGCATGGAGCTGCGCCCCCTCGGCCGCTCGGACCTCCGGGTGCCGCCGCTCTGCTTCGGCTGCAACATCTTCGGCTGGACCGTCGACGAGGCGACCTCGTTCCGGTTGCTCGACGAGATCCTCGACCAGGGCCTGAACTTCCTGGACACGGCGGACGTGTATTCACGCTGGGCCGCCGGCCATCAGGGTGGCGAATCCGAGACGATCATCGGCCGCTGGATGAAGGCGCGCGGCAATCGCGACCGCATCATCCTGGCAACGAAGGTCGGCATGGACATGGGCGACGGCAAGATCGGCCTGAAACCCGACTACATCCGCCGCGCCGTCGAGGATTCGCTGCGCCGGCTCCAGACCGACCGGATCGACCTCTACCAGGCCCACAAGGACGACCCGGAGACGCCGCCGGCCGAGACACTTACGGCCTTCGCCGACCTAATTCGGGACGGCAAGGTGCGGGTCATCGGCGCCTCGAACTTCTCCGCCGAGCGGCTGCAGGAGGCGCTCGACACCTCCGCCTCGCTCGGCCTGCCCCGTTACGAGAGCCTGCAGCCGGAATACAACCTCTACGAGAGGTCTGGCTTCGAGGGCGACCTGGAGCGAGTCTGCGCCGAGAACACGGTCGGGGTCATCAACTTCTTCGCGCTCGCGGCCGGCTTCCTGACCGGCAAATACCGCTCCGAGGCGGATTACGCCAAGAGCCCACGCGGCGCGCGCTCGATTCCGAAATACATGAACGAGCGCGGCCAGCGCATCCTGGCCGCCCTCGACGCGGTCTCCGCCGAGCACGGCACGGAGCCGGCCTCTGTCGCGCTCGCCTGGCTGATGGCGAAGCCGACGATCACGGCACCGATCGCGAGCGCGACCACCGTCGAGCAGGTGAAGACGCTGGTCGCGGCGACGAGGCTCCGGATGTTGGCGGAGGATGTCCGGCGCCTCGACGAAGCAAGCGCATAAGAGGGCGGGCCGACTGGCGCAGTCCGCCCGCTTTCCGTTATCCTCGGTCGATAAATAACCGAGGAAACGTCCATGCGTCCGTCCGACCGTCTCCGCGCCGTGCTGGACGAACCCGATTTCGTGGTCATGCCGGCGGTGTGGGACGGGCTCAGCGCCAAGCTTGCGGCCGGTGCCGGCTACGAGACGGCCTTCCTGTCCGGATCATGCGTGGCGGCGAGCCGGCTTGGCGGGCCCGATCTCGACCTCGTCTCCTTCGGCGAGATGATGGATTCCTTCCTCATGGTGCGCGGGGCCGCCCCCGACACGCTGTTTCTCGCCGACGGCGACCATGGCCACGGCAACGCCATGAACGTGCAGCGCACCGTCCGGGCCTATGGCCAGGCCGGCGCCGCCGCGATCCTGATCGAGGACAAGATCACGCCGCGCGCGCTGACCGCGGCCGGGAAGCCCTGCCTTCCCCGCGAAGAGGCCCGGATGAAGATCCGGGCCGCGGTCGAGGCCGCCCGGGACAGCGGCATCCTGGTCCTCGCCCGCACCGATTGCCGCCCGACGCAGGGCATGGACGAGGCCGTGGCCCGGATCGAGATGTTCGTCGAGGAGGGGGCGGACATCCTGTTCCTGGATTCCCCGGCCGACGACGACGAGATCCGCCGCGCCGTCGCGGCCGCCGGCGGCCGGCCCTCCTTCTCGGTCCTGACCCCGGCGCCCGGCCGCGCGACGCCATCGCGCAGCGACGCCGCCCGGCTCGGCTTCAAGATCGGCACCTACCCGACCGCGATGCTCGGGCCCAGCGTCGCCGGCATGCAGCAGGGTCTCGCGGCGCTGCAGGCCGGCGAGGCCGAGGCGGGCTCATCCCTGGCCGGGCCGGAGCTGCGGCGGGTGTTGGGGTACGAGGCGTATGAGGAGGAGGCGAAGGCGTTCCGGGCGGGGTGAAGGGCGTGGCTCAGCTGGCGATCTTCAGCGCAGCGATGAAGACCTCTTGCGGGATCTCGACGCGGTCGAACGGGCGCATGCGCCTCTTGCCCTGCTTTTCATCTGCGCACCTGCAGACGCTGCCTCCCTGGTTGCGTGCGGTGCATGGTGTGGCAAAGACATTGCTTGACGCTGGGTAAGTGAGCAGCGCTCTGCTATGTTGAACGCTCACTAGCGTGTTGATAGGTACCGGCCTTGCTACGACGCCTGAGCATAGAAGGGTTCAAATCGATCCGACGATTGGAGCTAGGTTTCAGCAGTTTCAACATACTGTTCGGGGCGAACTCGGTCGGGAAAAGTAACATCCTAGATGCGATACAGACCCTTAGTCGACTAGCGTCGGAGCGCACTCTTGATGATGCGCTGAGCGGGCCCGTACGGGGAAACCCTATGGAGGTCTTTTCTTTTCCAAAGGGAGGGTTGCCAGAGCTACTTGAGAGGGCTGAGACTTCGTTCATGCTTGAAGCGATAGTTGATCGTTTTGAAAAGACCAAACAGCCATATTTGTACCGAGTAGGAATCGAAATCGAACCCCGGACGGGTCGATTGTCTGTATCAGAAGAGAACTTAGAGACGCTAAACAGGCAAACCGAAAATCGGAAAGGCCGTCCACGCATTCGAACTGACGGACAGGATCTCGTGATTCCGTCCGGCCAAGGTCGTCCACGCTCAGAGCCGCTCCACCAGAACCACACTAAGCTGTCAGACGAGAGATATAGTGGTTCTCAGTATTATGCAATCGAGCAGTGTAGACGCGAGTTAGCCGGCTGGGAGATATATTATTTTGATCCTCGAGAGGCAATGCGTGGCTCGTCGTCTCCCTTTCAGGTCTCGAATATCGGGAGGCTCGGAGAGCATCTAAGCGCCTTCTTATACCGCCTCAAAAACGAAGACGCACGTAGGTTTGAGACACTGAAGCGGTCTTTAACCGCAGTGATACCCTCCGTATCGAGCATAGATGTAATTCTTGACAGCAGGAGAGGCACTCTCGACATTCTTGTCACTCAGGGTGGCGTTGAGTATTCTGCACGAGTAATGTCGGAAGGAACGCTTCGCGTTCTCGCTCTGTGTGCTATCGTGCTAAATCCGTGGGGCGGGTCTCTTGTCGCAATTGAGGAGCCCGAGAATGGGGTTCAGCCGCAACGCGTGGAGCTCATCGCCAAGCTTTTAATGTCACTTGCTTCCGAGAGGAAGCAAATCCTGGTGACAAGTCACTCTCCCTTATTCTGCACGTCGGCGATACAGGCAGCTCGAGAGGTGGGCCATCCACTCTCGATCTACGGTATCACAACGCAAGGTCGCTGGACAGAGGCCAAGAGTATTAGTTTGGATGGGCCTCTTTTTGAAAGAGAGGACGTACGTGAACTCCTGACGTCTGCTGACGACATGGATGTAGTTGGCGCATTAATGATCCGAGGCGGAGTTAATGCCCTGTAAAATAGTCGGTCTGTTCGTCGAAGATTTCGGGCAGGAGCAGTATCTGAGCGCATTGGCACGAAAGGTTGCATGCGCGGTTGGGTGTGAACTGGAATTTCTAACGTTCGTGAGTCGAGGCGGCCGAGGTGCGGTAAGAAGCGAGCTACGAACCTTCTTTCGAGTGCAGGACCATGCTACTTTCCCTGCCGATTACATCATCGTCGGGAACGATGGGAACTGCCAAGGTTATGTGGCGCGCCGGAATGAGGTCTTTAGCATGATCCCTGATCAATGGCGGGATCGCGTTGCATTAGCTATCCCCGATCCTCATATCGAAGCGTGGTTCTTCAGAGACTTATCTGCATTTCATCGCGCTGTTGGAGCCTGCAATGCTCCTCCAGTTGGAAAGTGCGACAAGGGGTTCTACAAAAACTTCCTACGCCAGCAGACAACGCAGGCATTGGGTTACTCAACTCTCGGCGGGATAGAGCACGCGGATGAGATAACTAAGCATCAAGATTTGAACTCTCTGAGGGCGTCAGGCGTGGATCTACGAAATTTCGTCTCCGAATTGCATCAGCTTAGCGCCTAGTCCATTATACGTCGATCTTTAGCGCGGCGATGAAAGCCTCCTGCGGGATCTTCACCCGGACGGACTGGCGCATGCGCCTCTTCTGCTCCTTTTGCTTGTAGATGAGCGTGCGCCTCTGAGTAGCGCCCGGGTGAGAGATGCAACTTGCCGGAGAGGTCACGCCCCTCACCCGGCCGACGCCTGCCGGCGTCGCTCGACCTCTCCCTCCGGGAGAGGCTGCGGCGGGCTGCCTCAGCTGTCCATCTTCAGCGCCGCGATAAACGCCTCCTGCGGGATCTCGACGCGGCCGAACTGGCGCATGCGCTTCTTGCCCTCCTTCTGCTTGTCCAGCAGCTTGCGCTTGCGGGTCGCGTCGCCCCCATAACACTTGGCGGTCACGTCCTTGGACAGGGCCTTGATCGTCTCGCGGGCGATGATCTTGCCGCCGATCGCGGCCTGGACCGGGATCTGGAAGAGGTGGCGGGGGATCAGGTCCTTCAGCTTCTCGCACATGGCGCGGCCGCGGCTCTCGGCGCGGTCGCGGTGGACCAGCATCGAGAGCGCGTCGACCGGCTCGGCATTGACCAGGATCGACATCTTGACGAGGTCGCCCTCGCGGTAATCGGAGATGTGGTAGTCGAAGGAGGCGTAACCCTTCGAGATCGATTTCAGCCGGTCGTAGAAGTCGAACACGACCTCGTTCAGCGGGAGATCGTAGATTACCATGGCGCGCCGGCCGACATAGTTGAGGTCGATCTGGACGCCGCGCCGGTCCTGGCACAGTTTCAGGACGCCGCCGAGATACTCGTCCGGCGTCAGGATCGTGGCCCGGATCCAGGGCTCCTCGATCGCCAGCACCTGCATCACGTCCGGCATGTCGGCCGGGTTGTGCAGCTCCTTCACCGAGCCGTCCCGCATCGAGAGGCGGTAGATGACCGAGGGTGCGGTCGAGATGAGGTCGAGGTTGAACTCGCGCTCGAGCCGCTCCTGGATGATCTCGAGATGCAGGAGCCCGAGGAAGCCGCAGCGGAAGCCGAAGCCGAGGGCGGCCGAGGTTTCCATCTCGTAGGAGAAGCTCGCGTCGTTGAGGCGGAGCCGGCCCATGGCGGCCCGCAGGCCCTCGAACTCGGCCGCGTCGACGGGAAAGAGGCCGCAGAAGACGACGGCCTGGACGGGCTTGAAGCCCGGCAGCATGTCCTTCGTAGGCCGCTTGTCCTCGGTGATCGTGTCGCCGACGGCCGTGTCCGCGACCTCCTTGATCGAGCCCGTCAGGAAGCCGACCTCGCCCGGGCCGAGTTCGGCCACGTCCTGCATCTTCGGGCGGAACACCCCGACCTTGTCGACGCCGTGGACGGCGCCGGTCCGCATCATCTTGATCGACATGCCCTTCTTGAGGCGGCCGTCGATGATCCGGACGAGCACGACGACGCCGAGATAGGCGTCGTACCAGCTGTCGACGAGGAGGGCCTTCAGCGGCGCGGTCTCGTCGCCCTTCGGCGGCGGCAGCCGGGTGACGATCGCCTCCAGCA
>NZ_CAXTAZ010000053.1:0-34277 GCF_964242715.1 uncultured Enterovirga sp. | reverse complement strand
CGGCGGCTTCGCGGTCGCGCATAATGGCAACCTTTCGAACGGCCTGACGCTCCGGCGCAAGCTCATCGGCGACGGCGCCATCTTCCAGGCCACCTCCGACACGGAGGTGATCCTGCATCTCGTCGCGCGGTCCCGCCGCAACCGCTTCATCGACCGCTTCACCGACGCGCTCTCCCAGGTCGAGGGCGCCTATGCCTTCGTCGGGATGACGAACAAGAAGCTGATCGGCGCCCGCGATCCGCTCGGCATCCGGCCCCTCGTCCTCGGCGAACTCGACGGCTGTCCGATCCTCGCCTCCGAGACCTGCGCCCTCGACATCATCGGCGCGCGCCACGTGCGCGACGTCGCGAATGGCGAGATCGTCGTGGTCGGACCCGAGGGGGTCGAGAGCCAGCGTCCCTTCCCGGCCCTGCGGCCGCGGCCGTGCCTGTTCGAGTATGTGTATTTCTCCCGTCCGGATTCGGTGGTCGGCGGGCAGAATGTCTACGAGGTCCGCAAGCGGATCGGCTCGACGCTCGCGGCGGAATCGCCCGTCGAAGCCGACGTGGTCGTGCCGGTGCCGGATTCGGGCGTGCCGGCCGCGATCGGGTTCAGCCAGGCCTCCGGCATCCCCTACGAGCTCGGCATCATCCGCAACCATTATGTCGGCCGGACCTTCATCCAGCCGACGCAATCCGTGCGCGAGCTCGGGGTTCGACTGAAACACTCCGCCAACCGCGCCGTCATCGAGAGTCGCCGGCTGGTACTAGTCGACGATTCCATCGTGCGCGGGACGACCTCACGCAAGATCGTCGCGATGATGCGCGAGGCGGGCGCGCGGGAGGTGCATTTCCGCATCGCGTGCCCGCCGATCAAATTCGCCGATTACTACGGCATCGACATGCCGACCGAGGATAAGCTGCTCGCCGCCCGCATGTCGGTCGAGGAGATGACGGCATATCTCGGCGTCGACAGCCTCGCCTTCCTGTCGATCGACGGCCTCTACCGCGCGCTCGGTCAGCCGGGCCGCAACGACGCCCTGCCGCAATTCACCGACCATTACTTCACCGGCGACTACCCGACCCCGATCACCGACCATCAGAGCGAAGCTTCGAAACAGATCTCGCTCCTGGCCGAGGCGGGTTGAGGCGCAACGATCCCGATCGTCGTGCGTCCTTCGAGGCCCGGCTGCGCCGGGCACCTCGAGCCGAAGGCGAGCCTCGAATCACGTATCCCGCTCCAACATCGCTGACGCGCACATGACCTCACTCCAAGGCCGCGTCGCGGTCGTCACCGGCGCGTCCCGCGGAATCGGTCGGGCAGCCGCGGTGGCGCTGGCCCGCGCCGGCGCGCATGTCGTGGCGCTCGCCCGCACGCAGGGCGCGCTCGAGGAACTCGACGACGAGATCCAGGGCGAAGGCGGGACGGCGACGCTGGTGCCGGTCGACCTCAAGGATTACGAGGCGCTCGACCGCCTGGGCGCGTCCCTGCACGAGCGCTGGGGCCGGCTCGACATTCTGCTGGCCAATGCCGGGCTCCTCGGCGGGCTGGCGCCGCTGGGCCATTACGACCCCAAAACCTGGGACGACGTGATGGCCGTGAACGTCACGGCGAACTGGCGCCTGATCCGCTCCCTCGACCCGCTTCTCCGGGCGTCCGACTCGGCCCGGGCCATCTTCCTGTCCTCGGGCGCGGCCCATTCCTGCCGCGCGTATTGGGGGCCCTATTCCGTCTCGAAAGCCGCGCTCGAGGCGTTGGCCCGCACCTACGCGGCCGAGACCGCGACGACGCCCGTCCGGGTGACGATGGTCAATCCCGGCCCGCTCCGGACCCGCATGCGGGCGGCCGCGATGCCGGGCGAGGACCCCGAGACACTCCGCACGCCCGAGGACCTCGCGCCGCATCTCCTCCGCTTCGCCGCGCCGGACTGGCAGGAGAGCGGGAAGCTCTACGACTTTCCAACCGATCGGATGCTGACGCCGCAGATGCCGGCTTGAACAGGGCGGCGAGGGCCGCCACCTTGCGGGCATGCGCCTGACGCCCGACGAGATCACCGCCATCAAGGCGTGCGTGGCCCGCCATTTCGGCGCGGGCGCGACCGTCCGCCTCTTCGGGTCGCGCGTCCACGATCACTTGCGCGGCGGCGACATCGATCTCCAGGTCATCGCCGAAAGCCCGGAACGGGCACATTGGCATCATGAGAGCGACTTCAGGCGCGACCTGGAGGACATGATCGGGGAGCGCCGGGTCGACATCCTCTTGCTCGCGCCCGGAGAGCCGTTCAGGCCCATCGATCACATCGCGTTCAACGAAGGTGTCGTGCTGTGACGACCCCGGAAGCCGAAGCGGCGATCCTGACCGATCTGGTCAGGTCCGGAGAGAGGTTACGTCGCAACCTCCTCGCCTCGCTCGACAAGCTTCGACCAAGGCTGCCGATGACCTCGGCGGTTCTCGCGGCTCAGAGCCCGGCCGAGGCTGAGATGGTCGACGCCTTCATCCTCCGGTTCGCGAACCTGACGGTGCTGGTGAACGATCATCTCCTCCGCGCCATCCTGATCGCCGAGAAGGAGGACCTGTCCCGGCGATCGAGACGCGACGCCCTCGACCTCGCCGAGAAGCTCGGCGCTCTGGATCCGTCGTTGGACGTCAACGCGGTGGTCAAGGCCAGGAACCGGATCGCGCATGTCTACCCGGACAACTCGGCCAAGCAGGCATCCGCGATCAACGAGATCGTCGACGCGGTTCCGACGCTCGTCGCGATCTTCGACGGGCTCGCCCGTTTCGCGACCGACCGCGGGCTCGTTCCGCCCGCGTCGTAGCGCGGGCGCCGTCAGCGCGACACGAGCCCGGGCAGCCACATGGAGAAGGCCGGCACGTAGGTGACGAGCATGAGCGCCGCGATCAGCGCCCCGTAGAACGGCCAGATCGAGCGCATCACCTCGCCCACGGATACGCCGCCGATCGCGCAGCCGATGAACTGGGTCGTGCCCACCGGCGGCGTATTCAGGCCGAGCGCACAATTGATCAGCATCAGCATCCCGAATTGCACCGGGTCCATGCCGAAGGTCATCGCGATTGGCAGGAAGATGGGCGTGCAGATCAGGATCGTGCTCGCCATGTCCATGAACGTGCCGAGGACGAACAGGATCACGTTGATCAGTAGGAACACGACCCACGGCTCGGTCGAGATGCCGGCCATCACCTTGCCCGTCATGTCGGCGACTTCGTAGAGCCCCATCAGGTATTGGAACATCGTCGAGACGCCGATCAGGAGAAGAACGACGCCGGTCGTCTTGGCGGCCTTGGCGGCCGCCTTCATGAACTTGGCCCACGTCATCGTCCGGTAGAGGAAGAAGGTGAGGAGGATCGAGTAGGTGACGGCGAAGGACGCGGCCTCGGTCGCCGTGAACACCCCGGACAGGATGCCCGCGAGGATGATGACGAGCACGAAGAGGCCGGGGATGGCGGCCGCGACGGTTTGCCAGACGACCGGCCAGCCGGGAAACGGAAGGGCGGGGTAGCCTCGCTTGACCGCGACCCCGTAGGCCGCCGCGAGATTGCAGACCGTGAGGAGCAGAGCCGGGAGCAGGCCCGCGAGGATCAGGGCGCCGATCGACGCCTTCCCGCCCGCGGCCAGCGCGTAGATGACGATGTTGTGGCTGGTCGGCATGACCGCGCCGACGAGCGAGGCGTGCGTCGTGACGTTGACGGCGTAGTCGGCGTGGTAGCCCTCCCGCTTCATCATCGGGATCATCACGGCCCCCATCGCCGAGACGTCCGCGACCGGGGAGCCCGCGACGCCGCCGAACAGCGTGCAGGCGACGACATTCGACATGCCGAGGCCGCCCCGGATGTGACCCACCATGCTGCGGGCCGCCGCCACGATCTTGTCCGCGATCCCGCCATGCAGCATCAGTTCGCCGCTGAAGACGAAGAAGGGGATCGCCAGGAACGAGAAGACGTTCATCCCCGACATCATCTGCTGGAACACGACCGCGACCGGCAGGCCCTCGACCAGGATGGCGCAGAGCGCCGAGAGCCCGATCGCGAAGGCGACCGGAACGCCGAGCGCCAAGAAGCCGAAGAATGACAGGCCGAGGACCGTCAGTGCCATGCCGGCTCGACCTCCGCGCCGCGGAGCAGTGCGAGGATGTGCTCGACCGAGAAGAGCGCGATCAGGACCCCGGAGAGCGCGAGCGGCACGTAGCGGGCCACCTCGGATATGCCGAGATTCGGGATCCGGTAGGCCGCAACCGACTGGCCCAGGATCCAGCCGTTATAGGCCATCGCCAGCCCGAACAGCAGGACCAGCGCATGGATCGCGAGTTCCAGCCTCTCGCGAAGACGATCGGGGGCGAGAGCGAGGAGCGAGTCCATCCCGATATGGCCGGCATCCCGCACGCCGACCGCGGCCGCGATCAGCGTGACGTAGAGGATCAGCACGAGGGCCAGGCTCTCGGTCCAGCTCGGGGACGAGTTCAGCACGTAGCGCCCGAAGACCTGGTAGGCGACGATCGACACGATCGTGAGGAGACCCGCGACCGAGACATACATGCCCCAGCGCGCGACGACCTGGTTGAAACGGGTGAGCGGACCGGTCAGGGGCGGCTTCCGATCCTGGTCGTGCAGGATGTCCTCGACGTGAGGATCGAGTTCCGTGCTCATGCAAAGGGCCCTCGAACGCGTCCGCGCCGCCGATCCTTCCCGTGCAGGCGAGGGCGGGTTCGTGCTTCAACGCGAGCCGGGTGGGGACACCCGGCCAGGCTCACCCCACCCCGGTTCGGCTTCGCCGACCCGGCCCTCCCCTCAAAGGAGGGATCAGGGCCGTGGATGTTCGACACGCAGCGAACGCCTGGCGCCGAGTCTACTGGCTGGCCCCCGCCGCCTGGATTTGCTGCACGAGCGCCTGCAGCGCCGGCGTGTTCGCGAACCGCGCATAGACCGGCCGCATCGCCTCAATGAAAGCCTGCCGGTTCTCGATCGTGCCGATCTGGGCGCCGCCTTTCTCGACGGCAGCCTGCGCCTTCGCCTCCCGCTCGTCCCAGAGCTTCCGCATGAACGGGACGGAATCCTTCGCTGCCTTTCGGATGAGGGTCCGGTCGTCCGCCGACAGCCCGTCCCAGATCTTCTTCGAGAAGAGGAGGACCTCCGGGCACATGGAGTGCTCGGTCAGCGAGTAGAATTTAGCGGCCTCGAAATGGCGCGACGATTCGTAGGACGGGACGTTGTTCTCGGCCGCGTCCACGATGCCCGTCTTCAGCGCCGTGTAGACCTCGCCATAGGGCATGGGCGTCGGGTTCGCGCCGAGCCCTTCGACCATGGCGACGAACAGGTCCGAGGGCTGGACCCTGACCTTCGCGCCCTTGATGTCGGCCAGCGTCCGGACGGCCTTCTTAGACGTGTAGATGGAGCGCGCGCCGCTATCGTAGAAGGCGAGGCCGACCATCCCGTGCGCCTCCATGGCGGCCAGGATCGTGTCACCGACCGGGCCGTCGAGGCTCGCCCGCATGTGGTCCTTGGATCGGAACACGAAGGGAGGCACGGCACAACCGTCTCGGGCGCCACGTTGTTCAGCGCCGCCGCATTGATCCGCATCATGTCGAGCGCGCCGATCTTGATCTGCTCGATCGCGTCGCGCTCCGTACCGAGGACGCCGTTCGGGAAAACCCGGATCCCGTGGCGGCCCTTGCTCTCGGCCTTCACCACCTCGCCCATACGCTTTACCGCTTCGACGGTGGGGTAATCCGCCGGGTGAACGTCGGAAGAGCGGAAGTCGCGGGCCTGGCCTGCGCCGGATACGGCCAGGCACGCGGCGAGCGCGATGGATCGAAGCGCACACGGCATCGCTGTCCTCCCGGGTCGGGCGCCGCACTGCGATGGCGACGTCCCTTGCTTGTCCCTGCCGCGCAGAATGGTCGCGCTCGCGGTAGCGGGCAATCCCCCTGGCCGGCTTTCAGCCGTGCTCGTCCCGCGGCGGATCGTGCGACCTGCTGCCTAGCCTCAGCTCAACGGCCCTCGTCGGGGATGCGGAGGACGGTGCCGCACGCCTTGCAATGCACCGCGTCCTCGTCGTGCCGCATCAAGGCGCAGGTCGGACAGTCGAAATTCACCTTGTGCGGCCGGAACAGCACCTGGGCCAGGCGGAGGAACAGCGTCACCCCGCAGATCATGATGACGACCGAGATCAAGCGGCCGGTCGTCCCCGGAAGGGTGATGTCGCCGAAGCCGGTCGTCGTCAGCGACGTGACGGTGAAATAGAGCGCGTCGACGTAATTGTGGATGCCCGCATTCGAGCGATGCTGGGTGGCGTAGACGAGGCCCGTCATCACGAAGATGAAGACGAAGAGGTTCACGACGGCGTGGACCACCTCTTCGTTGGCGCGATAGAGCGCGCTGTCCTGCCGCAGCCGCTCCATGACCTCGTAGGTCCGCAGCAGGCGAAGAGTCCTCAGGATGCGGATGAACCCGGCGCCCTCGCCGACGAGCGGGCCGAGGAAGGAGATGATGGCGGCGATGTCGGCCCAGGTCGAAAAACGCCTGAGGTCCCGCCAGCGCTGGCGGCTGATGGCGAACCGGGCCGAGAAGTCCGCGACGACCAGGACGCCGATCACGACGTCGATCACGGTCAGGATCGGCCTGCGCTCGAGAAACGACGAGCCGATGATGAACAGGATCGTCGAGACGTCGAAGACGAGCAGCCCGTAGCGGAAGCGGAACGCGCGCTCGGTGCGGCCTTCGTAGAGCTCCCGCAGGAACTCGATCAGGGAGCTACCGGTAGGCTGTGTTATCGCGGTCGCCATGGGCCGGCCCCGTTCGGATCGCTATTCGGACTGCCGCATCCCTCCGCGTCAATCCCGTTCCTTCTTGCGGCCCTCGAACGGGTTCTTGCCGGTCCGGAAGGACAGCCGGATCGGCACGCCCGGAAGGTCGAAGGTCTCGCGAAGCCCGTTCACGAGATAGCGGGTATAGGAGCGCGGCAGGGCGTCGAGCTGGTTTCCGAACAGCGCGAAATGCGGCGGCCGAGCCTTCACCTGGGTCATGTAGCGGATCTTGATGCGGCGGCCGGAGACGGCCGGTGGAGCATGCGCGGAGAGCGCCTCTTCGAGCCAGCTGTTCAGCCGGGCGGTGGAGACACGCCGGCTCCAGGTTTCGGCCGCGCCGACGACGGCCGCCATGAGCTGGTCGATGCCCTCGCCAGCCAGACCCGAGAGCGGCACGACGGGAACGCCCCGCACCTGGGCGAGGAGCCGGGTCGCCTCCTCGCGGAGATTTTTCAGCAGGCCCGGCTGGTCCGCGACGAGGTCCCATTTGTTCAGGCCAAGCACGAGGGCGCGGCCCTCGGTCTCGATCAGGTCGACGATGGTGAGATCCTGCTTCTCGAAGGGGATTGTGGCGTCGAGCAGTACGACCACCACCTCGGCGAAGCGCACGGCCCGGAGCGCGTCGGCGACCGAGAGCTTCTCGAGCTTGTCCTCGACCCGCGCGCGCTTGCGGAGGCCGGCGGTGTCGAAGAGCCGGATCGGGTGGTCGCGCCAGCGCCATTCGACGGAGATCGTGTCCCGCGTGATGCCGGCTTCGGGACCGACCAGGAGCCTGTCGTGTCCGAGCATCCGGTTGACGAGGGTCGACTTGCCGGCATTCGGCCGCCCGACGATCGCGACCTTGAGCGGCTTGTCGCGGCGGTCCTCCGTGCCGTCCTCGTCGCCGATGAGGGGCAGCAGCGCGTCGAAGAGGTCGCGCAGTCCCTCGTTGTGCTCGGCCGAGATCGGGACGGGATCGCCGAGCCCGAGGGAGAAGGCGTCATAGGCGCCGGACATGCCGCCGCGGCCCTCTGCCTTGTTCGCGAGCAGGATCACGGGTTTGTCGGCGCGCCGCACGAGTTCGGCGAAGGTGCGGTCGTCCGGAATGACGCCGACCCGCGCATCCATCATGAACAGGACGAGGTCGGCATCCTCGATCGCGGTCTCCGTCTGGCGCTGCATGCGATCGGAGAGCGAGCCGGCCTCCGTCTGTTCGAGCCCCGCCGTGTCGATGATCGTGAAGGCGAGCCCGGCGAGATTCGCCTCGCCCTCGCGCCGGTCGCGCGTCACGCCCGGGCGGTCGTCCACGAGCGCGAGCTTCTGGCCGACGAGCCGGTTGAACAGCGTCGACTTGCCGACATTCGGGCGACCCACGATGGCGACGACAGCCATCGGGCTATGGTGTCGCGGTGACCGGGCCGCCTGCAGCGAGGGCCGTGTAGATTTCGAGGCGCCCGCGCAGGCCCTGAGGCGTTTCGCGGTCGACGGCCATCTGGTCGAACCAGCGGGTGGCCGCCTCGAAATCCCCGCGCTTCAGGGCGGCGAGGCCCAGGATTTCCCGGGCGGAGTGGCGCCACGGATTGGTGGGCGTGGCGATACGCTCGAGTTCAGCCGCAGCGGGGCCCGACTCGCCGGCAGCCAGGCGGAGGGTCGCCGCCCGAAGACGGGCAAGGTCGCGCAAAGTCGCCTCGACCGTCGTGTCCGCCGCAAGCGCATCAAAGGCCTTGGCGCCGCCCTCGGCGTCGCCCTGTCCGGTCTCGGCCGCGACCCGGAACCGCGCGAGCAGCCGGTAGCCCGGAGGGCCGTCGGCCGCCAGCGCCGCGAAGGCCTTCTCGGCTTCGTCCGACTTCTGCTCGCGCGAGAGCTGGAGGGCGTCCTCGAACCGCATCGCGGCCGCCTCGGAACGCTGCAACTGGGAATACTGCCAATAGCGCCAGCCGCCGATGCCCGCGACGACAATGAAGGCCAGCGCCAGGATAAGGCCGCCGAACTTGCGCCAGAGATTGGCGATCTGCTCGCGTCGATACTCTTCGTCGACTTCGCGGAGGAAGGGATCCGTTGCCATCTTGGTGAGCGCTGCTGCCTCCTAGGAGGCGCCGCCTAACACATGGGGGCCGGGATAGCGAGGCGACGGCCCGATGGACCGGCGCGCAAAAAAGCCCACCCGGCGAACCGGGTGGGCGGGCCGGACGACGGATGGACCACGAGACCACCGCCCACGCCAGAGATCGGATGCTGCAGCAAAGCGCGGCCTTACGCCAGCCTCGGTCCCGTCATCGACCCATATTCTTCAAGTACCGGGCCAGACGGCAACACCGATCCACCAGGGATGAAGATATCGGGCGAAAACGAACCAGGCGACCGTGCCCACCGCGACCGCGATCGCGTCGTTCCGCCATCCGGCCGGCGCCGCAACCGGACCGCCGTGGTCGCGCACCTCGTCCGGCCGGCGCTTCAGGCTGATCCGGGCCACGACGGCCCAGGCCAGGATCGTGCCGAACAGCAGGATCGAGCCCAGGTCCCCGTTCGCCAGGAGATGCGACGCCGCCCACAGCTTCACGCCGACGAGCATCGGGTGTTTCAGGGTCGCCTTGATGCGGCCCGGGACATAGGCCGCAACGAGGCTGATGAAGGCCGCCCAGACGAGGATCAGCGAGAGGTGCCGGGTCCAGATCGGCGGATACCAGACGTCGATCCAGCCGGTCCGGCGGTAGAGGCCGAACCCGTAGATGATCAGGAACAGCCCCGCGAAGGACAGGAGCGAATAGCCGAGCTTGTAGGGCCCCTCTCCGAAACGCCCGATGAGCGCCCCCCGCGCCTCGCGCCTCATGGTGAAGGCATGCACGCCGAGAAAGAGCGCGAGACCGGCGACGAGAGCGAGCATCGGGGATGTCCGAAAGGTGGCGTCAAACCATAGCGGATAGCCTGGTTTCCCGCGACTTAGACCCATTCGCATCTATTCGCGACGGAGGCGGCATGAAAATCCGTTCGAATGCCCGGACCAGGGCCGCGGCCCACCTGTTCGCGATCGCGCTCGCGGTCGCGCCCGTCCCGGCACGGGCGGCGGGCGACCCTCCGCTCGCGTCCGTGACGCTGGTCGGGCCACCCGACATCGTGTTCACACCGAAACGCGACGCCTGCGACGGCGACGACGTCCCGGACACGAATGCCCGGGCCTTCCGCGACGGGGAGGGGCAGGTCGTGGTCTTCGCGATGCACACCAAGAACCGCGCGCTACGCGGGCCCGATTTCGACCACCTCCGCATCGATTGCCGCCCTCCACTGCCGTCGAACGGCAATGCCGACCCGGCCCTCTACGACGATGCGAGCTGGATCACGGCGACCTGGACGGAAGACGGCCGGCGCGTCGAGGCGCTCGTCCACCACGAGTTCCAGGCGAATACCCATCCGGGCCGATGCAGCTTCAAGGAATACCTCGCCTGCTGGTACAACACCGTGGTCGCGGTCACGTCCCGCGACGGCGGCCGGAGCTTCGAACGCCCGAAAGTCCCGGCCGTCGTGGCCGCGGCGCCGTTCCGGCAGGATGTCGGCCAGGGGCGTCACCGCGGCTTCTTCAACCCGTCGAACATCGTCGGCGACGGCGCCGCGCGCTACTTTCTCACCTCCACGACGGGCTGGAGCGGGCAGAATTCCGGTCCGTGCCTGTTCCGGACGACGAACCCGCAGGACCCGGGGAGCTGGCGCGCCTATGACGGCCGCGCCTTCTCCATCCGCTACGGCGATCCGTATCGCTCCACCTCGCAACCGAAACCATGCGAAAACGTGGCGCCCTTTCCGGCCCCGGTCGGCGGCATCGTCCGGCACCGCGCCTCGCGGGCCTGGATCGCCGTGTTCCAGGCGAAGGCCGACGGAAGCCGCTTCCCGGTCTCCGGCTTCTACACGACGTCCTCCCGCGACCTGATCCGCTGGGACGAACCCCGGCTTCTCCTGGCCGGGGCGACCCTCTACGACGATCCTTGCGGCTCGGGCGGCCGCCTGATCGCCTATCCGTCGCTGATCGACAGGCAGGCCGTCGGGCGGAATTTCGACGATGCCGGGGACCACGCCGACCTCTATTTCGCGACGCTGCGGGTCGAAGGCTGCACGGTGACCTCGGACCGCGACCTCGTCCGGCGCCGGGTCGCGATCCGCGTCCTCCCCTAGTCGGGGCACAACATCGCCTTCCGGTCATGGGAGTTGCGACCGCAACGTGACTGTTTTGCGAAGCTATGACGGCGTCGCGTCAGGTCGTGCGAAGAGCATCGTGGCGAGCGAACGGAATGCAGCCTCGGTCGTTACCCTCTTGTCGGCGCCTCGGCGCCTAGACCATTTGGAGGATGCGATGTTCAGGACCAAAGCTGCCGCTCTGCTGCTCGCGACGACGATCTTGGGCGGCGCGGCACAGGCCCAAACCGCCGCGACCCCGTCGCCGATGGCGACGACCGGGGGCAAATTCGTGACCGACCAGGGAACGACCGAGTTCCGGGCCTCGAAATTCGTCGGCATCGACGTCTATGGCAGCGACAACGAGAAGATCGGCGACATCAGCGAAATCCTGATCGACGGGCAGGGCAACGCCAAGGCGATCGTGATCGGGGTTGGCGGCTTCCTGGGGATCGGCCAGAAGAATGTCGCGATCCCGTGGTCCGCGCTGACTTGGTCGAACGACCGGCCGCCGACGCGCACCGCCTCGACCGGCAGCACCGGAGCCGGCAGCATGGGGACCGGCGCCACCGGCAATACGGGAGCCTCGGCTCCGACCGTGGCGTCGGCGCCGATGACCGGCGGCACCCCGCCCGCGACCTCGGCCGCCCCGAGCCGGAGCCCGGCGGAGCAGGCCGCGTATAACGGCTACCCGGACCACGCCAGGGTGATTTTGACCAAGGCCGAGCTGCAGGAGGCACCCGCCTTCAAATATTACGCGGACAGCCATTCCTCGACTGGCGCGGCGACGACCCCGCCGCCGCCGGCGTCGACATCTCGTCCGTAGACGCTACACAGGGCCCGCTCAGGCGGGCCCCTTCCCGTCGGGCTGGCGGAGGCGAGGGCCGGCATCGATCATGCAGGCGCGACCCTCGCCGATGCCTGATGAGATTTCCCCATGACCCGCGTCTGCCTCGCCTTGATCCTGGCTGCCCTCACCTTCAGCACGGCCCTCGCGCAAAGCTTCCCGTCCCGCCCCGTTACGATGGTCGTGCCCTTCGGAGCCGGCGGGCCGACCGACGCCCTCGCCCGCATCGTCGCCGAGCGGATGCGGGTGGCGCTCGGCCAGACCGTGATCGTGGAGAATGTGAGCGGGGCCTCCGGCACGATCGGCATGACGCGCGTCGTGCGCGCCGCGCCGGACGGCTACACCATTCTGCTGGGCAATTGGCCCTCCTTCGTGGTCGCGACCGCGACCTTCGCCCTTCCCTTCGACGTCAGGACGGATTTCGAGCCGATCGCGCTCCTGCCCAACAACCCCTACATCGTGGTCAGCAAGAGGGACGTACCGGCGAAGGACCTGCGGGAGCTGATTGCTTGGCTGAAGACGAATGACAGGGTCTCGGCCGGCACCGCCGGCCCTGGGGCCGGGCAGCATGTGAGCGGGGTCTATTTCCAGAAATCGACCGGCACCCAGTTCCAGTTCGTGCCTTACCGGGCCGGCTCCTCGGACATCATGCGCGACCTCGTCGCCGGCCATATCGACCTCACCTTCGACCAGGCTATCAGCGCGCTTCCCTATGTGCGGAGCGGGCAGGTCCGCGCCTATGCGATCACGGGCAAGAGCCGGCTCGCGGCCGCTCCCGACATCCCGACCGTCGACGAGGTCGGGGCGCCGGGCGTCTATATCTCGACCTGGTTCGGCCTCTGGGCCCCGAAAGGCGTTCCGGCCGACGTCGTCGCGAAGCTGAACGCGGCCGTGGTGGAGGCCTTGGCCGATCCTGCGGTTCGGACCCGCCTGACGGAGCTCGGCCAAGAAATCCCGGCCGCCTCGGACCAGACTCCGGCCGCCCTGTCGGCGCATCTGAAAAGCGAGATCGACAAGTGGTGGCCGATCATCAAGGGCGCCAACATCAAGGCCGAGTGAGCGCTCCGGGCGTCACGAGACCGCCGCCAGGACGTCGCGGGCGCTGGTCCAGGGCAATCGGCCGTAGCGGTCGTTGTCGAGCGGCTCGAGCTTGCCGCGTCCGCTCGCCATGTCGCGAAGATATTGCATGCCCTGCCAGGCCGGGAACGGGGTGTCGCTCGCGGGCGTCACGGCTCGGGCGATCCGGATGACGAGGCCGAGGAGTCCGAGCCCGCCGGCGCGCCACATGCCGAATGTGTGGCCGGTCAACGACGTCATCGTCTCGGCTAGGGAGCGTGCGGTCACCACGTCGCCGGCGACGCGCAGGAAGCGCGGCGCCGCCTCGTCCAGCGCCGCCGCCGCGGTGAAGCGGGCGACATCATCCTTGGTCGTGAAGTCGAGCGGCTGGTCCGCGGATCCCCACTACAGGACCTTCCTGCGCTTATGCAGGACGAAGGGCGCCTGCCCGGCCAGCATGTCGGCGAAGCCGCCGTTCAGGATCGAGGTCGCCCGGATCGGGGCCGCATCGAGGCGGGCGAGGAAGTCCCGGCGGAGATCGAGATTGCGGTTGTCCCCGGGCCGGGTCCGGGTGAAATCGAGCGAGAAATCGGACGGGATGAAGCGCGGCACGCCGGCAGCCACGGCGGCGTCGAGCAGGCGCGCCTGCATGTCGATGATGACGGGCCTAAGGCCGTTCACGGCCGACACCACGCAGACGGCGCCCCGGCAGGCTTCTGTCAGCGCACCCACATCTTCGAAATCGACCTCGACCGGAAGGGCGCCCGTCGCCCGGAGCGCGGCCTGCTTCTCGGCCGAGACGCCCCGCCGCACGAGCGCCCTCGCCTCGGCGCCGCGCGCGACGAGCGCCGAGGCGATGCGAGCGCCGAGATCGCCGGTCGCGCCGGCAAGGACGACGACCGGTTTCGTGGCGGCGTCGCTCACAGCTCGATCTCCGTCTGATCGGCGCCGTTCCAGGCGTGGACTCGGTCCGCATGCACGCGGATGAGGACGAGGCCGGGCGTGTCGACCCCGTCCGCGAACCAGCGGTCCAAGTCCTTCGTCCAATGCGCCCGGAAGGCGTTCTTGTCGCGGATCAGTTCGGCCGTCCCCGCGACGGCGATGAAGACGGGAGGGCCGCCCAGGAAACCGCTTCGGCCCGTGAAGGTCAGGCCGACCTGCGGATCTCGGCCGATATCGGCGATGGTTCGGGCGCTGTCGTAAGAGAAGAAGAAGCAGTCGCCGCTGAAATCCACGTCGCGATTGTTGCTCATCGGCCGGCTCGCGACGGCGCCGTTCTCCGTGCGGGTGGATAGCATTGCGAAGTCGATGTCGCGCATCGTCTCCGCCAGATCTTTCAGGGTTATCGAGGCCATCGCGTCAGTCTCCAGGGCTGGCCTTTCGTGCCATAACTGAACGGTATCGTCTAGATGACAGGATGGGCCGGCCACGCTATCGTGATGGCGATGGATGGCGCTCTTCCCGAGACGCGGCCCGGCGCCGAGGCGGATCGTCGGCGCGGGGGCCGTCCCCCGGCGGCGAAAGCCGGCGAGGTGGATGCCCGCATCCTCGACACGGCGACGCGTCTCTTCCTGGAGCAGGGCGTCGACGGTACGAGTTGCGAGCAGGTCGCGGCCGAGGCGCATGCCGGCAAGGCCAGCATCTATGCCCGCTATGCCAACAAGGCGGAGCTGTTCGCGGCGGTGATCCGGCGGGCAGTCGACCGGAACATGGCCGCAAGCCATGTCGCACCTGCCCATCTCCCGCTTCGCGACCGCGTCGTGGCCGCCGCCTGCAGCATCGCCGAGGCCTCGCTTCAGCCGGACGCGATCGCGCTGATGCGGCTGATCATCGCCGAAGCCGGTCGCCGGCCCGAACTCGCCTCTCATGCCAACGCCATCGGCCGCGCGGCGGGCGTCGCCCGGATGGCTGCTGCCATCGGGGGCGACCAGGATGAAACAGGCGATACGGCTGAACGCGCGACCGCTTTCGTCGAACTCTTCTTCGTCCCGCTGATGATGCGCGCGCTCCTCGGCGAGGACCCGGCCGACCTTCGCCGCGCCGTTTCGGACAAGGCAGCGGCGGTGATCGATATGCTCCGCCTGGAGCTAATGGCGGGGGCCTGAGACGAGGCTGCCTGCGCCCGCGACTTGGGCCAGCGTCCCTCAACCCGTGCGACGGCCTCGTTGCCGACATGGCCTTAGAAGGTACCGCCGTCGAAGCGGGTCCGAGATGCGCTCATGGCCCAGGCGGCCTCTTTGCCGCCCACGGATTGAGCAGGGCCACGCCCATGGGTTCGAAGTCGCCGACGTTCCGCGTCACCACCGTCAACCCGTGCGTCAACGCCGTGGCGGCGATCAGGGCGTCGCGCTCCGGCCGAGGATCGGGAACATGCAAAGCCGCACACCGTCGCGCGACCGCCGTATCGATCGGCAGGATCTGACCCGCGAAAGGTCTCAGCACGCGTTCGTCCAGCCATCGGCGCAAGCGCAAGCCTTGCGGGGGGTCGCGTCGTTCGATCAGGAGGACACCGCGCTCGAGTTCGAACACCGTCACGACGGACAGATACAAGTCAGCAGCGTCGGTCTCTTGCGCCCATGTCTTGACGTCCTCGTCGGCCCGACCTCGATTGCGCAGCTCCGACCAGACATTCGTGTCGATCAGGTAGCTCACGTGAAAGGCACGGGCCGGAAGATCCGGTCGCCCAAGCGAGGAGCATCAAACTCGACGTCGTCGTCTTGGTCTTGGGCGACCACATCAAGCAAGCTTCTTCCGCCGCCCGCGAGCTTCCGATACGCCTCGAAGCTCAAGAGGACGTGGGAGGGCCTTCCACGATCCGTGATGATGACAGGGCCATTCTCGGCCGCCCTCTTGGCGCCCCCGGCATCCTGATTGAACTCGCGGCTGGAGACGGTGGTGATGCTCATGGCGAACCCTCCGAAGGGTCCTTTAGCAGCCGGCCTCCTCAGCCTCAAGCTGAATAGCAACGTTTCTATTCTCGTCCCCTCGGACGGTGGGACGATAAATCGAAGATGGCCGCTGGCCCTAGCTCCGCCAGACCTGTCCGGGCCTCATCGCGAGGAAGCGCCCGGCCGGAACGTCTCGCCTCGCCAGGGCCTCCGCGAGATCGCGCGCGGGCCGGTCGACGGCTTCGTCGGTCAGATGGAACGTCCCCCAATGACAGCCGAGCCCCTGCCGGGCGCGGAGCAGCCGCATGGCCTGGACGGCATCGTCCGGGTTCATGTGCTGGCTCGCCATGAACCAGCGCGGCTCGTAGGCGCCGATCGGCAGGAGGGCGAGATCGATCGCCGGATGGCGGGCGGCCATGTCGCGGAAATGCCTGCCAGCGCCGAAGCCGGTATCGCCCGCGAAGTAGATCGTGTGACCGCCGCCCTTGACGACGAAACCCGCCCAGAGGGCGTGGTTGCGGTCGGCCAAGCCACGGGCGGACCAATGAAGGGCCGGAACGGCGGTCGCCGTCACGCCGCGGCCGAGCACCGCCGTGTCGCCCCAATCGAGCGGGGTCACGGCGATTGCCGGATCCTCCGACCGGATGATGG
Organism: uncultured Enterovirga sp.; assembly: GCF_964242715.1. Classification (NCBI taxonomy): domain Bacteria; kingdom Pseudomonadati; phylum Pseudomonadota; class Alphaproteobacteria; order Hyphomicrobiales; family Methylobacteriaceae; genus Enterovirga; species uncultured Enterovirga sp. The sequence continues at coordinate 17,892 of NZ_CAXTAZ010000053.1, read as the reverse complement.
CATCGTTGCCGAGCGGGGTGACGATCAGGGGCCGGTCGCGCTGCCAGAGACGCAGGATCGTCGGCAGGTCGAGATGGTCGTAATGGTTGTGGGAGATCAGCACGGCATCGATCCGCGGCAGATCGTCGAAGGCGATCCCGGGCGGGTTGTGACGGCGTGGGCCGAGCGCGGAGACGGGGCTCGCGCGATCCGACCATATCGGATCGGTGAGGATCGAGAGGCCACCGATCTGCAGGAGGAACGTCGCGTGCCCGACGAGGGTCGCGCGCAGCCCAGCCTTGCCCGAGGAACCCGGTCGCGTACCGGCGTAAGGGCTCGGATAATCGTCGGGCCACACCTCCGACCGGGATGTGAGGCGCCAGGTCAGGACCTCGGCGAAACTGCGTGGTTCGGACCCGCCTTCCGGATTGAAGAAGCGCTCGCCGTCGAAATGGTTGCTGCGCGGACCGGAATAGTAGAAGCTCCCGGTCGTCGGACCGACCGCTCGCGCCGGCCCCGCGCCTGCTAGGCCATTGAGCCCGCCGAGCACCGCCAGCCCCGCGGCCCGCCTCGTCCATCGCGTCGGTGTCGGCATGGTGCGGTCGCTCCAGGGTCGCCGGCTCGCGCCCTCACGCGGGACGACACTCGCATGCCCCGGCGGATGGGCCAGTCACGTCTTCGTCGAGAGCCGAGCCTCAGGTCACTCCCACTCGATCGTGCCGGGGGGCTTCGAGGTCACGTCGTAGGTGATGCGGTTGATGCCCTTGACCTCGTTCACGATCCGGTTCGCCACCCGGCCGAGGAAGTCCATGTCGTAGGGGAAGAAATCGGCCGTCATGCCGTCGACCGAGGTGACGGCGCGGAGGGCGCAGACGAAGTCGTAGGTGCGGCCGTCGCCCATGACGCCGACCGTCTTCACCGGAAGGAGGACGGCGAAGGCCTGCCAGATCTGGTCGTAGAGGCCGGCCTTCCGGATCTCGTCGAGGTAGATCGCATCCGCCCGCCGCAGCATGGCGAGCTTGTCGCGCGTGACCTCGCCCGGGCAGCGGATGGCGAGGCCCGGGCCCGGGAAGGGATGGCGCCCGACGAAGGCCTGCGGCAGGCCGAGTTCGCGGCCGAGCACCCGAACCTCGTCCTTGAACAGCTCCCGCAGCGGCTCGACGAGCCGCATCTTCATCCGCTCGGGCAGTCCGCCGACATTGTGATGGCTCTTGATCGTGACCGACGGCCCGCCCGTGAAGGAGACGCTCTCGATCACGTCCGGATAGAGAGTGCCCTGGGCCAGGAAATCCGCCGAGCCTTTACCGTCCTTTGCGAGCTTGGTCGCCTCGGCATCGAAGACGTCGATGAAGAGCCGGCCGATCGTCTTCCGCTTCTGCTCCGGGTCGGTGACGCCTTCGAGCGCGGAGATGAACGTGTCGGCCGCGTCCACATGGACGAGCGGGATGTTGTAATGGTCGCGGAAGAGACCGACGACCTCGGCCGCCTCCCCTTCCCGCATGAGGCCGTGATCGACGAAGACGCAGGTCAGTTGCTCGCCGACCGCCTCGTGGATCAGCACCGCGGCGACCGCGGAATCGACGCCGCCCGACAGGCCGCAGATCACCCGCGACGTGCCGACCTGCTCGCGCACCCGCCGGATCGCCTCGTCCTTGAAGGCCCCCATGCTCCAATCGCCGGAACAGCCGGCGATGTCGCGCACGAAGTTGCGGATCAGGAGCGCGCCCTGCGGCGTGTGCGCCACCTCGGGATGGAACTGGACGCCGTAGAGCCGGCGCGCCTCGTCGGCCACGATGGCGAAGGGCGCGTTGGCGGAGGCGGCGAGCGGCTCGAACCCGTCCGGCAGCTTGGTCACCCGGTCGCCGTGGCTCATCCAGACCGGATAGCTGTGGCCGACATGCCAGATGCCCTTGTAGAGGGGGCTCTCGGCCAGGATCTCGATCTCGGCCCGGCCGAACTCGGCGTGATGCCCGCCCTCGACCTCGCCGCCGAGTTGGTGCGCCATCGTCTGCTGGCCGTAGCAGATGCCGAAGACGGGTGTGCCCTCGCTCACGATCCCGGCCGGCACCTGTGGTGACAGGTCCATCGTCACCGATTCCGGCCCGCCCGACAGGATCACGCCGCGGGGCTTCAGCCGCCGGAACGCCTCCTCGGCCTTCTGGAACGGCACGATCTCGGAATAGACCCCCTCCTCGCGCACGCGGCGCGCGATAAGCTGGGTCACCTGGGAGCCGAAATCGACGATCAGGATCGTGTCGTGCTGCTGCTGGATCACGTCGTGCTGCTGAGGGTCGGTCATCCCGAGCAGGTAGAGCGTCAGGGCCTACGAAGCAACGAAAGCAAGGCAGGTCCACAGGATAATGCGTGCTTCGAGACGCAGCCTGCGGCTGCTCCTCAGCATGACGCGGTGGTGGTCGGCCCCTCACCAGCGGCGTCATGCTGAGGAGCGACGCGAGCGGCGCGTCTTCAAGCACGGCCTGGCCTCATCCCCGCAGCATCGCCACGTAGAACCCGTCCGTCCCGGTCCTGAGCGGCGACATCTGGATGCCGTACCGCATGACCCGGACGGCGCCAGCGAGCGCCGGCAGGCCGGCCGCGGCGGCGTACGATTCCGGGTTCTCGACGGAGATACCCGGGCAACGCGCGAGAAGGGCCGCGACAGCCTCGTCGTTCTCCTCGGGAAGAACCGAGCAGGTCACGTAGCAAATTCGGCCGCCCGGCCGGACGAGGCGCGCGGCGCGATCGAGCACGATCGCCTGGTCCTTGATCCGCCCGGAGAGGCTGCCGGGTCGGAGACGCCACTTGGCGTCGGGGTTGCGCCGCCACGTACCCGACCCGGTACAGGGCGCGTCGACGAGGACGAGATCGGCCTTGCCGTCGAGATCTGCCACCGGGTCGGCCTTGCGCGGCGTGCGGATCTCGACGAGCGCGGCCCCGGCCCGCTCGAGCCGGGCATGGATCGGGGCGAGGCGGCGCGGGTCGGCATCGGTCGCAAACACGCGGCCCTCGCCGCGCATCATGGCGGCGAGCGCCAGTGTCTTGCCCCCTCCCCCGGCGCAGAGGTCGATCACGGTCTCGCCCGGCTTCGCGCCCGAGAGGAGGGCTGCGAGCTGCGAGCCCTCGTCCTGGATCTCGAACTCGCCCCGGATGAAGGCCGGGTCGGATTGCACGGACGGCCCGCGCCCGTCCTCGCCGACGGGGAGCCGCAATCCCGAAGGCGACCAGGGCGTGGGCACGGCCGAGAGATGGGCGAGTTCCGCCGCCACCGCGTCCCGGTCGGACCGCAGGGTATTCACCCGCAGGTCGAGCGGGGCACGCGTGGCGAGCGCCGCCGCTTCGGCCACCATGTCGTCGCCGAATGTGCGGGCGACGGAGGGAGCGATCCAGTCCGGGATATCGGCCCGGACATGTGCGGGCGCGTCCACCAGCCCATCCCCCGACAGCGCCGAGCGCTCGGCTTCCGTCAGGGGCGCGGGGGCGAAGCGCTCGCCCGAGGCTAAGGTCGCGATGTCGTCCGCGCTCTTGCCCCGGGCGAGGCGGAGGGTGCCGAGCAGCACCGACCGCGGCGAAGCCTCTCCCATGAGCCACGAGGCGGAGGCACGACGGCGCAGCGCGTCGTAGACGAGGCTCGCGATCGCGGCACGGTCACCGGAACCCGCGAAGCGGTGGGCGAGGCCCCAATCCTTCAGCGCGTCCGGCGCTGGGCGCCGCCGCGCCTCGACGTCGGCCAGGACCTCGATCGCGCCGGACAGGCGGGCCGCGGGTGTCACCGGGAAGCCACGCCGGCTGCCCGTCTGCGGGGCCGCGGCCCAGGGCCACGTTTCCGGCGGGTTTGGAGCCGAGCCGTGAGGAGCGCCCTCGGGCGCGTCATCTGGAGATGAGACCGAATGTTGCCCCTCCTGCGGCTGTCGCTCGCGACGGCCCTCGCCTTGACGATCGCGGCCTGTGCCTCGGCCCCGCCGCCCCCGCCCGACTATCCCGCGCCCGGCGCTCGGCGCCTCGACGCCAAGACCCAACTCGAGACCGGCCGGCGCTACTGAGCGCCCGACGACTCACGCTCCTCACCCTGAGGTGCTGAGCGAAGCGGAGCCTCGAAGGACGCACTCTCGCCTGTGCGTGCTTCGAGGGCCGGCTCCGTGGCTGTTCATATCGCCATCGGCGCGGCCAGGATGCGGACAGCGAAGACGATCCACATCACGAGCAGCGCCAGCGCGCCGACCGCGAAGGCCCCGAATCGATACGGCAGCGCATTCGTGGTGACGTAGACGCCGGCATGCAGGATCCGGCTGAGGACGAACACCCAGCTGAGCACGACGAAGAGCAGGTCGGCCTTCCGTGTGACGATCGCGAGCGGCACGATCGCGAAGAACAAAACCGGCAGCTCGAACTGGTTTGAGAAGGCATTCGAGGCGGCCTGGGCCGGGCCGGGCCAGCTCTTCTGGCCGAGGATGACATCGTCATATCGGACGGCGTTGGCTTTCACCGCCTCGTACCGTCGCTGGCCCATCACGACCGCGATGGCGAAGACGAGGAGGACCTGGACGAAGACGGGGAGGAGGATCGACTGAATGGTCATCGAGCCGCTCGTGAAGGCGTGTCCATGAGGCGTCTCTCGTCGGTGTCGGCGCCCAGCAGCCACACGGCATGCTGCCAAAGCGATCCCAAAAGTTGCGTCCGCAGCTTCGCGTCGGCGGTCACGAGCCAACAATCCCAACGTTCCGCAGCGGCGACGTAGAGCGCATCATACATCGAGCAGGACGCTTCAGCTGCGATCTGGAAAGCGGCGTCGGCCAGCATCTCGGTCGGGAAAAGCCTCACCACATCACGGATTTTCGACATCACGAGCCGGCAATGGTCGGCGGTGAGCCCGCCAGAACGGTGGTGACGGAGAAGCGCCTGACCGACCTCGACCAGCACGTGGGCCGGGGCGGCCCGCGGGAGATCGAATTCCAAAAGCCGCTCCGCCTGTTCGCTGCCCGGCTCAGGCACGAACCATTTCAGGGCAACGCTCGCATCGACGACGATCATGCAGCGTCGCGATCGGCCCGGATCGAAGGCGTGCTATCGGGAAGAAGGGGTTTGAGAGCCATGGCCCGTATCTCGCGACAAAGCCGAACCGCCTCGATACCTGTCAGTCTGTTTTCCGAGACCTCGTCCCGATCACGCCGGACTAGCACGGTGCTGTCGGGCAGCGTCAGAGGAACGGGACCGGGACCCGCCTTGCCCTCCGCCCTACCTCCCTCGAGCGCCCGTGGCTCGTCTTTGGGCAGATAATCCAACGCCACGTCGGAGACCGACCTTCCGGTCCGACCAGCCAGGGTCTCCAAAGCCCGCATCGTCCCACCTGGTGCGTTCTCGATCGTCAGAGTTGCCACGACCTCACCTCAACCCCGCCCCATCGGATAATTCGGGCTCTCGCGCGTGATCGTCACATCGTGGACGTGACTTTCGCGCAGGCCCGCGCCGGTGATGCGGATGAACTGGGCCTTGTCCCGGAACTCGCCGAGATCGGCGGCGCCGACATAGCCCATCGCCGCCCGGAGGCCGCCGGAAAGCTGGTGCAGCACGGTCGAGACGGGACCCTTGTAGGCGACCTGCCCCTCGACACCTTCCGGCACGAGCTTCAGCGCGTCCCTCACCTCCGCTTGGAAGTAGCGGTCGGCCGAACCGCGCGCCATCGCGCCGACCGACCCCATGCCGCGATAGGCCTTGTAGGAGCGGCCCTGGAACAGAAACACCTCGCCCGGGGCCTCGTCGGTCCCGGCGAGGAGCGAGCCGACCATCGCGACCGAGGCCCCGGCCGCGAGTGCCTTGGCGAGATCGCCCGAATACTTGATGCCGCCGTCCGCGATCACCGGCACGTCCTGGTCCGCGGCGGCCTCGACCGCCTCGAGGATCGCCGTGAGTTGGGGCACGCCGACGCCGGCGACGATCCGGGTGGTGCAGATCGAGCCCGGGCCGATCCCGACCTTGATCGCGTCGGCGCCCGCATCGATCAGCGCCTTCGCGCCCTCGCGGGTCGCGACGTTGCCGGCGATGACCTGGACGGAATTCGAGAGCTTCTTCACCCGGGAGACGCTCTCCAGCACCCGGACCGAATGGCCATGGGCCGTGTCGACCACGATCAGGTCGCAGCCGGCATCGACCAGGCGCTCGGAGCGGGCGTAGCCGTCGTCGCCGGTGGTGGTCGCGGCCGCGACGCGGAGGCGGCCCTGCTCGTCCTTGGCGGCGGCCGGATAGGCCACCTGCTTCTCGATGTCCTTCACGGTGACGAGGCCGACGCAGCGGTAATGCTCGTCGACCACGAGGAGCTTCTCGATCCGGAACTGATGGAGAAGCCGCTTCGCCTCCTCCTGCGAGACCCCGTCCTTGACGGTGATCAGGCGGTCCTTCGTCATCAGCTCCGCGACCCGCTGCGCCGGGTCTGAGGCGAAACGCACGTCGCGGTTCGTCAGGATGCCGACGAGTTTGCCGCGCGAGCCGTTCGGGCCACGCTCGACGACCGGGATACCCGAGATGCCGTGCCGCTTCATCGTGGCGAGCGCGTCGGCAAGCGTCTCGTCGGGATGGATGGTGATCGGGTTCATCACCATGCCGGATTCGTATTTCTTCACCATCCGGACCTGGTTCGCCTGCTCCTCCGGTTCCAAATTCCGGTGGATGACGCCGAGGCCGCCATTCTGGGCCATGGCGATCGCCATCCGGCCCTCGGTGACCGTGTCCATCGCTGACGCGATGATCGGGATGTTGAGCGAAATCGATCGCGTGATGCGGGTCCGGAGGATCGCCTCCGACGGCATGACCTCAGAGCGACCCGGACGGAGCAGCACGTCGTCGAAGGTCAGGCCCTCGACGAAACCGTCCGGCCACCTACCATTCACCATGCCAACCCCCAGCACATCGCTCCGACGACCTGCCCAGGGAGACGGGTGCGCGACGCGAGTTGACGCGGGGCCGTAGCACGCGCGCCCGGACCCCGCCACCCTGCGGACGCGGAGGTGGTGCGACACGGACGCCGCGCCCGCCATGTCATCAGTCGCCGCCTCGCTCCGATTGACCGTCGCCCACGCGCCGCGTAGTGGCCCGCCCAGCCGGCCATCCAGGTGGCCGCCAGCAACGCCGCGGACGGGCTTCCGTCGGCGACGGAGGGTCGGCGGGCGTGCAGGCCACCGGAAGATCGCTACCGACATCGTCCTGGGTCGATCGCCTCGATGCGCTCGCCTTCGTGCTGCTCGCCGTGATGCCGCTCGGGATGGCGCTCGTGAACCGCTCCGCGCAGCCGCTGCTTGGAGCCGCCGCCTTGGCCGCTCTCGCGGCCCGGGTGTCGGCCGGCGACCTCGGCGACGTCCGGGACAGGATGGCCCGGCTCGTTCGGACGCCGATCGGGATGGGGTGCCTGGCCTTCCTCCTCTTTGCCGCGATCTCGATCGGCTGGAGCCATCATCCGAAGACGTCCCTCTCGGCCTATGGCGAGCTCCTGCTGTCGGGCGGCGCGGCGATCCTGCTCCACGCCGCCCTGCCCCGTCGCGTGCCGGGCTGGGTCGTGAAGCTCGCGACCGTCGCGATCGCGATGGGCTGCCTGGCCATCGTGGCGGAACTCGCGACCGACATGGCCTTCCGGACCAGCCTGGGCGTCCGCAACGCCACCTTCATCTTCAAGCGCTCGGTCTCGGCCATCCTGGTCCTGGGATGGCCTGTCGCGGCCTTCCTGTGGATCACGGGACGGCGCCCGATCGCGGTCGCGGCCGCGCTCCTGCTCGGGGTCGCGACCTATGCGGCGCATTCGAGCGCGACCGCGCTTGGCCTCACCGCCGGGCTCGCGGCCGCCATCCTGGCCGCGCGATCACCCCGGCTCGGAAGCCGGGTGCTGGCGGCGGCCTTCGCGGTCGCGATGCTGAGCGCGCCCGTCATCGGCGAGGCCGCAAGCCGGATCCTCCCCCCGCAATTCGTCGAGAAGCTTCATTTCGCCCATGCGGCCGACCGGATCGCGATTTGGCAGAGTTTCGGCGAGGTCGTGAAGCGGCGGCCGATCGCCGGGGCCGGGTTCGGAACCAGCCCGGTGATGAACAAGGAGCCGGTGGCGGACGAGGTCCCGCCCGAGCGCCGACTACTGCTCGGGGCCTGGCACCCCCATAGCGGTTACCTCCAGGTCTGGGCCGAGACGGGGCTCGTCGGGGCCGCGCTCTTCGGGGTGACGTTGATCCTGGCCCTGCTCGGGATCGGACAATTCGGTCGCGCCCGGGCGGCGGCGACCTGCGCCATGATCGCGTCGGCCGGCGCCATCATGCTGGTCGGACACGGCCTGTGGCAGGGCTGGTGGGGCGCGGTGATCGGGGCGTCCGCGATCTGGCTCGCCCGGCTGCCGGACGGCGCGGCGGCGGACGCCGCCAAGGTCAGGCCTGCGCTTCGTCCGGCTCCTGCCGCCCCCTGAATCCGGTCGCCAGCACGTAGAGTTCGGCCGAATCGGAGCGGCTCGCAGCCGGCTTGACGTGCCGAACCACCGCGAAGTCGCGTTTCAGGTCCGCCAGCAGCGTGCCCTCCGTGCCGCCCTGCAGCACCTTGGCCACGAAGCCACCGCCCGGAGCCAGCACCAAGCGGGCGAATTCCGCGGCCGCCTCGGCCAGGCCCATGATCTTGAGATGGTCGGTCTTGCGGTGCCCGGTCGCGTTCGCCGCCATGTCGGACATGACGAGATCCGCCTCGCCGCCCAGCATCTCGACGAGGCGGGCCGGCGCTTCCTCGCTCATGAAGTCGAGTTCTGCCGTATCGACCCCGGCCAGCGCGTCCATCGGCAGGAGGTCGATCGCGACCACCCGCCCGCGGCCCGAAGAACGCCCGACCCGCTCCGCGGCGACCTGCGACCATCCGCCGGGCGCCGCCCCGAGATCCACGATCCGGGCGCCGTTCCGGATCAGCTTGTGGCGGTCGTCGAGTTCGATCAGCTTGTAGGCGGCGCGCGAGCGATAGCCGTCCTTCTTCGCCCGGGCGACGTAGGGGTCATTCAGCTGCCGCTCGAGCCAGGCGCGCGACGAGGGCGTGCGGTTGCCGCCCTTCCTGACCTTCTGCCTTCCGGGGGCGACCGAGCGCCCCTCCCCGCTCCGACCCGCACTCACGCGTGGCCCCGGCGAGCCCAGACCTTGTCCTCGCGCATCATCGACATGAGGATGCCCTCGCGCAGACCGCGATCGGCGATGCGGAGGTAATTCGCCGGGAAGGCGCGCCGGATCGCCTCGAGGATGGCGCATCCGGCGAGGACCAGATCGGCGCGGTCGCGGCCGATACAGGGATTGTCGGCCCGGTCCTGCAGGCTCGACGAGAGAAGCCAGTCGGTCACCGATTCGATGTCGTCGCCCCGCATCCACATCCCGTCGACGCGGCGGCGGTCGTAGCGTTCGAGCCCGAGATGGATGCCGCCGACCGTGGTCACGGTGCCCGAGGTCCCGAGAAGGTGGAAATTCGGCGCGGCCGCGGCCGCGCCGGCCTTGAGCGCGAAGGGCAGGAGCCGGCCCGACACCTCCTCCACCATGTCCTCGAAGACCGAATGCGTGACCCGCGTCCCGCCATACCGCTCCGCCAGCGTCACCACGCCGACCGGGAGCGAATCCCAGGCCCGGATGCGCTCGCTCGGACAGATCCCGGCCGGTCCGGTCTGGCCGTCGAGCCAGGCGACCTCGGTCGAGCCGCCTCCGATGTCGAAGATGATCACCGACCCGGCCTTGGGATGGGCGAGCGCCGCGCAGCCCATCACGGCGAGCGTCGCCTCGGTCTTCCGGTCAACCACCTCGATCGCGAGCCCGATCTCCTGGCGCACGCGCTCGATGAATTCGAGCCCATTCGAGGCGTGGCGGCAGGCTTCGGTCGCGATCAGGCGCGCCCGCACGACATTCTTCGATTCGATCTTGGTCTTGCAGACCCGCAGCGCCGCGACCGTGCGTTCGATGGCATCGTCGCCGAGCCGGTCGCCATGTCCAAGCCCCTCACCCAACCTCACGATTCGCGAGAAGGCGTCGATGACGCGGAACTCGTGATAGGACGGCTCGGCGATCAGAAGGCGGCAATTGTTGGTGCCGAGATCGAGTGCCGCATAGGCGTTGCCGGTCCGGCGGGAGGCCGATTTGGACCGGGGCGCGACGTAGGTTTCGCGCTCGCCATGCAGGGCCACGCCTCCGGAATGCCCCTCCGGAGCCGGTATCACTCCCCCGACCCATTCGGCCTGGGCGACGGCATCACCTCGGTCCTGCACGGCCGCGAAATCCGGGACGCCGCGGCAAGGGCCGGAGCGTCAGCTGTTGTATGGGACGTTAGCAACTGCACGGAGCCGGTGCAAAGCGCGGGCCGTCTCATCCATTCGGACGCGCAGCACCCGTCGATGCCCGTGCCCGCACGATTCGCTCGAGCCGGAGGCGGAGGTCCTTGGGCGAGAACGGCCGCGCCAGGATCGCGTCGACCTCGAGCGCCATCGCCTCGGAGACGGCGCGGGCGGTCGGCTCCGGCATCGTGACGATCACCGGCATGGCGGGCGCATGCGAGCGCGAGGCGTCTCGCGCCATGGCGACGATCTCGCGCGCAGTGATCACAGGCAATTGCCAGTCGAGCACGAGCAGGTCCGGCTTGTGGTCGGCGAGCGCGCTCAGCGCCTCGGCGCCGTCGAGCACCTCGACGATCCGCCGCACGCCCGTTCGGGCGAGAACGTCCCGGGTCGTCCGGGCACCATAGGGACTGCCGTCGGCGACGAGGGCGACGAGATGGCGGGCCGTGTCGGGGGCGGACATGGCGGCATCCTGCCCGATCCGCCTTGTCGCATCGCTAACGCTCGAGCCCGGCCCCGCCTTTCCGGTCCCGGCTCCCGGGTCTAGAGAGGACGGAAGCGGGGGTCAGGCGTCCCCGAAGGGCGGGAGGTCTCTCGATGACGGCTGTGGCGCATAGGGACTTCTCGACGGCCGGCTCGGCCCCGCGCCGGTCGGCCTATTTCGACGCCGAGCACGAGATGCTGCGGGACCAGGTCCGGCGCTTCGTCGAGGCGGAGGTGAAGCCGAACGGCCTCGCCTGGGAGGAGCAGGGTTTTACGCCCCGCGAAACCTTGCGCCGGATGGGCGAGCTCGGCTTCCTGGGCATCCGCTACCCGGCCGAATATGGCGGATCGGAGCTCGATACCCTGGCAACCGTGGTGTTGGCCGAGGAACTCGGCCGCTCCACCTTCTCGGGCTTCGCGATCACCGTGCTCGTCCACACCGATATGGCCTCCGTCCACGTCGCCCATGCCGGGAGCGAGGCCCAGAAGAGCCGCCACATGGCCGACATCGTCGCCGGGCGGAAGATCTGCGCCGTCGCCGTCACCGAGCCCGGGGCGGGATCGGACGTGAAGGCGATCCGGACCCGCGCCCGCCGCGACGGCGACAGCTACGTTCTCGACGGCTCGAAGATCTACATCACGAACGGGGTCCTCGGGGACCTCTATTGCGTGGCCGCGAAGACGGGCGAGCCGGGCGACCGGCCGTCGCGCAGCGTCTCGATGTTCCTGGTCGAGAAAGGCACGCCGGGCCTCAGGGTCGGACGCGCGCTCGACAAGCATGGCTGGCGCTCGTCCGACACCGCGGAGCTCTTCTTCGAAGATTGCCGCATCCCGGCCGAGAACCTGCTCGGAGAGGAGGGCCAGGGCTTCTACGCCATCATGAGAAACTTCCAGAACGAGCGCGTGGTCATCGGCGCGATGGCGATCGGCGAGGCCCAGGCCGCGATCGAGATCACCCTCGACTGGCTCACGAGCCGCCAAGCCTTCGGGGCACCGCTCTGGGACAAGGGGGCGATCCGGGCGAAGCTCGCCATGCTGCAGGCGAAGGTCGAAGCCGGGCGCCAGCTCGTCTACCATGCGGCCTGGCTCGACACCCAGGGCGCGGACGCGACGAGCGAGGTCTCGATGGTGAAGGCCTATTGCGGTGAGCTCGTGAACGAGGTGATGTATGCCTGCCTCCAATTCCACGGCGGCCTCGGCTTCATGCGCGAATCGACGATCGAGCGCATGACACGCGACGCGCGGGTGCAGTCGATCGGCGGCGGCGCGACCGAGGTGATGCTCGAGGAAGTCGCCAAGCGCATGGGCCGCTAGGCCCTTCCCACAATCAGGACACAACCATGCCGAGATACCTCTACGCCGCTGCGCTCGCCGCCGCCGTCGCCCTCGGAGGCTGCACCAGCTTCGACGACAAGGGTTCGTCCAGCCGGTCCGGTCTCGCGGAGGTCGGGTCGGACCTCGGCGGGAGCGGCTTCACGCGCAGCAGCGACACCTACGGCACCGGACGCCGCGTCGATGTCTATGGCGGCTCGAACTCGCCCGTCCTGCCGACGATCGGCGCGCCCGGCTACGGCAAGTAGCCGGGCCCTCTTGGCCGCGCCGCTCCGTTTCGCGCTGTTCGACACGGCGCTCGGAATCTGCGCGCTCGGCTGGCGCGACGCCCGGATTGCTGCCGTCCATCTGCCTGATACGGACGCGGGCGAGACCCGCGCCGGTGTCCAGCGTCGCTTCCCCGGGTCGGTCGAGACCCTCCCGTCCGCCGAGATGCAGGGCGTCGTCGATCGGATCCGGGCATTTCTCGGCGGCGCGCCGGCGGACCTGTCCGACGTCGCCCTCGATCTCGACGGCGTTCCGGATTTCCACGGCCGCGTCTACGCGGCCCTCCTCGAGGTCCCGCGCGGTTCCACCACGACCTACGGCGACCTCGCCGCGCGGATCGGCGAGCCCGGCGCCGCCCGCGCCGTCGGGTGGGCCCTCGGCCGGAACCCGGTCCCGATCATCGTGCCCTGCCACCGCGTCCTCGCGGCCGGAGGCCGGACCGGAGGCTTCACGGCACCGGGCGGAGCGATGACGAAGCTGCGCCTTCTCGCCATAGAGGGCGCGGCCCCGATGGGCCAGCCGAGCCTGTTCTGAGCTCTGTCGGAGCGTTTTCGATCAGGCTGGAAGGTGATGCGAGCCTCGAAGCACGCACTCAACCCCGATCGCGCAACGCGTCCGGCACGATGACGCCCTTGTCGGTGAAGTAGCGCAAGGCTCCTGGATGGAAGGGCAGGAAGGTGTTGGCCGTCACGTTGGCCAGGGAGGCGCCGACGAGGCGCGGGAACGCGCCCGTGATCTCGGCGGCGTGGTCGAGAACGGCCCGGGTCGTCTCGTAGGCTTCGGCCTCGCCGAGGCGATCGCTCCCGATCAGGAAGCTCCAGATGGCCGCGCTCGGCAGCGCGCTGGATTGGCCCTTGTAGCTGCCGGCCGGGATCTCGCCCGTGGCGACATACGGGAAGGTGCGCCGGAGCCCGGCGATCTCGTCCGGCGCGAGCCCGAGCACGACCCCGTCGGCCCGCTCGACCACCTCGGCGAAAGCCGGGACCGGAATGCCCGAACCGAACCAGAAGGCGTCGATCTCGCCTGCGATCACCCGCTCGGCAAGATCGGCCGGCGCGCCGGTCGCGATCTTCACCGGGAGCCCGAGCGCCGCGACCAGGCCGACGAGATACATCTGCGCAGACCCGCCAGCCGGACCGGCCCCGATCGTCGCCCCGGCGAGGTCGGACAGGCGCGCCGCTCCCCGAGCGCGGAGAGCGACGAGGCCGAACGAGGCCTCGTAGAGCGGGAGCAGGGCGCGCAGGTTGCGGAACGGCCCCCGAGCCTTGAACGGCGTCCGCCCGTTCCAGGCGTCGAAGACGCTCCCCATGCTGGCGAGGCCGAGATCGGCGTCCCCGGCCCCGATGAGCACCACATTGTCGTGGCTGCCGGTCGTCGGCTGAAGGTCGAGGTCGATCGGGGCGTAGCGGGCCACGAGCTCGGCGAGAGCCGGGCCATGTTCGTGGAAGCCGCCACCGGAGGAGCCGGTCGCAAGCGTCAACCTCGTCCGCTCGGCGGCGGCCGGCAAGGCCGGCCAGGCGAGCGACGCCGCGCCGGCCACGAGGAGACGACGCCGGCTCAATCCTCCCCGCATGTATCCCCTGCCGCCCAACCGAGCCTGCCTCTGCACTCCTCTATCATTGCCGCAGCCGTGCAAGCGTCAACAGAGCGACGCAGGCCTGCGGCCGTGGGCGTGGGCGCTGTCTCGGCTTCTCTAGGCGTCTAGAACCAGCCCCGCTTGCGGAAATAGACCAGCGGCACGAGCGCGCTCAGCGCGATCAGCGTGAGCCCGTAGGGATAGCCCCAGATCCACTCCAGCTCCGGCATGTGCTTGAAATTCATGCCATACAGGCTGGCGACGAGCGTCGGCGGGATGCCCACGACCGACACCACCGTCAGGATGCGGAAGCGGTCGTTCTGCTCGATATTGATGAGGCCGAGATCGGCATCGAGCAGGAACTGCACCTTGTCGGAGAGGTGGTTCTCGTATTCGTCGAGCGACCCGACGTCCTTCAGCACGGTCTCGAGCCGGGGGACCGCGTCGTGCGGCAGCCATTCCTCACCCTCGCCCTCGACATAGGGGACGATGCGGCTGATCGCGAGAAGCGTCGCCCGGACCTTGGAGATGAGCTGACGGGAGCGGCCGACCCGCCGGAGCGTGTTGCGGAGGCGCGCGTCCTGCTGCTTCGGCCGATGATTGGCGCCTCGGTCGAGATCCTTGCCGAAGACCTCGTCGGCCATGACGTCGAGCTGGGTGCCGACCTCCTCCAGGATGTCCGCGAGGCGATCCACGATCGCCTCCAGGAGAGCGACGAAGACCGCGACGCTCGACGGCCGGTGGACCTCGCCCTGGTCGACCCGCGCGCGGCAGGCCTCGAAGGCCTTCAGTTCCTCGAACCGGATCGTGACGAGGTGGTCGGCCGACAGGATCAGCCCGACCGGCGTGATCTTCGGCACGCCCTTCGGATCGCGGAAGACGAGCGGCAGCGCAAGGTAGATCGCCTTGCCGGACCGGCGCAGGCGCGAGGAAATCTCCACCTCGCTCAGCTCTTCGAAGCTCGGCAGCTTGAAGCCGGTCGTGCGCTCCACGAGCGCCGTCTCGCGCTCGTCCGGCTTCAGGACATCGAGCCACAGCGAGCCGGACGGGAGCTTCGGCTCGTCCACGGTGACGTCGCACGCGCCGCCGTTGCCATCGCAGCCATGGATCTGAAGCATGTCGTCCCCGCCGGGCCGCGAGGCCGCGCGCCGTGTTCGCCGGGCCGGCCAGGGAGGTCAAGCCGGCACCGGCGCCTCTCAGCGGCGGTGCCGCGCGGCTATTCGACCTTCGCGCCGGAGACGCGGACCACCTTGCCCCATTTTTCGATCTCGGCCGCGAGATAGCGGCCGAACTCGTCCGTGGTGGTGGCCCGGGTGGTCGCGCCGAGCTTTGTGAACCGCGCCTTGATCTCCGGGTCGGTCACGGCCCGGACGACCTCGGCGTTGAGCCGGGAGACGATGTCGGGCGGGGTGCCTTTCGGGACCACGAAACCGTTCCAGGCGATCGCCTCGTAGCCCGGCAGGCCGGATTCGGCGACGGTCGGGATGTTCGACGCGATCGGCAGGCGCTCGGCGGACGTGATGCCGAGCGCCCGGACGCGACCGTCCTCGATCTGCGGCAGGGCGGACTGCGTGGTGTCGAACATGAGCTGGACATGGCCGGCGACCACGTCCGCGAGCCCCGGTGCGCTGCCGCGGTAGGGCACGTGGGTCATCCGGATCCCGGCCATGGAGCAGAAGAGCTCGGCCGCGAGGTGGGTCGACTGCCCGATCCCGGACGAGGCATAGTTGAGAGCGCCGGGACGGGCTTTCGCGTCCGCGATGAGCTCGGCGACCGTTTTCGCCGGCAAGGATGGATGCACAACGAGGACGAGCGGGTTCTCGGTCAGGAGCGCAATCGGCTCGAAGCTCGTGCGGGTGTCGTAATTGAGCTGCCGGAACAGCGTCATGTTGATCGCGTGCGCGGTGGTCGCGACCACCAGCGTGTAACCGTCGGGCGGCGAGGAGGCCGCGACCTCCATGCCGACATTGCCGCCCGCCCCGGGCCGGTTGTCGATGACGAAGCGCTGCCCAAGACTCTGCGACAGCTTCTCGGCGACGAGGCGTGCCGTGATGTCGGTCGATCCGCCGGGCGGATACGGCACGATGATCTTCACCGGCCGGGTCGGCCAGGTCTGGGCGCGCGCTCCCGAGACGAGCGCGGGACAGGCGAGCAGGCCTGCGGCCAGGGTGCGTCGGGTCAGCATGGCGTCTCCTCGGGTCGTCTTTGGAGACAGCCTGCCCGAGGCCGGGCCCGAGGTCGAGGAGCGATCACCTCGTCATCGCAAGCCCAGCCAGAGCAAGCCAGGCGTTAGCGCGCCGTCTCCTGGATTGCTTCTTCGCTGACGCTCTTCGCAATGACGGGAGGAGGGCTTGGCGCAAGGACCTTCAGCCCCAGAAGTGCGGGCGATTCGTCCTTGCGGATGCAGCGTGCGTCGTGGCCCGGGCTGACCGGCAGCGCCGGCGGCGGCGCGGCGCGGCAGGGCTCGATCACGAGCGCGCAGCGCGGTCCGAAGGCGCAGCCGGGCGGCAGCTTGGTGACGTCCGGCGGCGAACCCGGGATGGCTTCGAGCCGGTTGCCCTTGGCGAGAGCGCCGTCGGCGCGGCTCTTCAGGAGACCGATCGTATAGGGGTGGCGCGGGTCGCGGATCAGGTCGCGGGCCGAACCCTGCTCGACGATGCGGCCGGCATACATGACCGCGATCCGGTCGGCGACCTCGACCGCGGCACCGATGTCGTGGGTGACGAAGATGATCGAGAGGCCGAGGTCGCGCTGCAATTCGCGCAGCAGCAGCAGGATCTGGATCTGCACCGTCGCGTCGAGCGCCGTCGTCGGCTCGTCGGCCAGCAGCACCTTGGGCCGGCAGGCGAGTGCCAGCGCGATCATCGCCCGCTGCCGCATGCCGCCCGACATCTCGTGCGGATAGGCGTCGAGCCGCCGCTCCGGGCTCGGGATCCGCACCCGCTCGAACAGCTCGAGCGCCCTCGCCCGCGCAGCCGCCCGGCTCGCCTTCTCGTGGCGGCGGATCACCTCCACGATCTGCTCGCCGACGGTGTAGACCGGGTCGAGCGCGAGCAGCGGCTCCTGGAAGATCATGGCGACCGTGTTGCCGCGGATATCCGCCATGGCCCGCGCGCCCGTCGCGGTGATATCCTGGCCATCGACCCGGATCGTCCCTTCGACCTTCGAGCGTTTGGCGGGATGCAGCCGCAGGAGCGAGCGCAGGGTCACGCTCTTGCCGGAGCCGGATTCGCCGATCAGCGCCACGACCTCGCCGCGCCGGAGCGAGAGGTCGACGCCGTCCACCGCCCGGACGACGCCGCCGAAGGTGACGCGAAGGTTTTGGATCTCGACGATGGGGGTCATGGGGCTCGCACCCTGCCTCTCCCCGCCCGCGGGGAGAGGTCAAGTCCGCGGTCACGCGGACCGGGTGAAGGGCAGAGGAGACGTGCCGCAGATGATGCGGTTCCTTCGCCCCTCATCCGGTCACGCCGACGCATGACTCGACTTTTCCCCGTCTGCGACAGGGGGAAGAGACGCGCTGTCACCGTCACGCCGCCGCCTCCAGCGCAGCCGGCGCTCGCGAATGGCCGGAGCCCGCCTGCACCATCAGGCAGGCCGCGAGATGGTTCGGCCCGGCGGGCGCGACCGGCGGCTCCGTCACCGAGCAGACCGGCTCGACGAAGCTGCACCGGGTGTGGAAACGGCAGCCGGAGGGCGGATCGATCGGGTTCGGCGGGTCGCCGGCGAGCGGGGCCACCTCGGTGCGGTTGTCGGGATCGAGCGAGGGCATCGAGGAGAGGAGCGCGGCCGTATACGGGTGGCGTGCCCGCGCGAAAACCTCCTCCGAGGCGCCGAGTTCGGCCACACGGCCGAGATACATCACCATGACCCGGTCGGAGATGAAGCGGACGACGTTCAGGTCGTGGCTGATGAAGATGTAGGTCAGGCCGAACTCGTCCTTGAG
>NZ_CAXTAZ010000052.1:0-35808 GCF_964242715.1 uncultured Enterovirga sp. | reverse complement strand
CCGGGTTGATGCAATCGGCGCCTGCATGCCAGGTGTGGAACATGTTCCAGCCGCCCTGGGCAGGGGGCGTCTTCACGGCACGGCGCTGGCCCGTGGTGCCCCAATCGGTCGCCACGAAATCGACGTTCATGCCGATCTGCTTCAGGAGATCGGCCGTAATGTCGCCCTGGGCCTTGGTGATCGGCTGGTCCTGCGCGACCACGCACACCACGGGCTCGCCCTTGTAACCGGCCTCCTGCAGAAGCTTCTTCGCGGCCGCAACGTTCTTCATCTTCATGATGTCGCCGCCCGCCTCGGTGTAGAGCGGCGTGCCGGGGGTGAAGTAGCCCGGCAGGGGCTTCCATAGCTCGTCGTCGGAGCCGACGAGGGCCCGCATGTAGTCTTCCTGGTTCAGCGCCGTCAGCACCGCGCGCCGGACCTTGACGTTGTCGAAGGGCGGATGGAGATGGTTCATCCGGAAGGAACCGATATTGCCGAGCGGGTCGGCGATATCGACCGAGATGTTCCGGTTCTTCTTGAGCAAAGGCACCAAGTCGGAGATCGGGCTCTCCCACCAGTCGACCTCCCCGTTCTGGAGCGCCGCCGAGGCTGTCGCCGGGTCCGGCATCACGACCCATTCGATGCGGTCGACCAGCATGTTCTTGCCGCCGGCGAGCCAGGACGCCTTCTCCTGACGGGGCACGTAATCTGCGAATTTCGTGAACACGGCCTTCGCGCCCGGAACCCACTCGCCGCGCGCGAACTGCATCGGGCCCGACCCGACATATTCGGTGACCTGCTTGAACGGGTCGGTCTGCGCGATGCGCTCCGGCATGATGAACGAGCAAGGCGCGTTGTTCTTGGCGAGAGCGAGCAGCATCTTCGGGAAGGGTTTCGACAGCACCCATTTCCAGCTGCGGTCGTCGATCGGCGCGAGTTCCTTCTGGATCGCGGTGATCATGAGGCCCATCGGATCGCGGGCCGCCCAGCGTTTCAGGCTCTGCACGACGTCCTTGGCGAGGACCGGCGAGCCGTCATGGAATTTGAGGCCCGGGCGGAGCTTGAACGTCCAGGTGAGTCCGTCGGACGAGACCTCCTCGCCCTCGACCATCTGCCGCTGCGGCTGCAGCTTCTCGTCGACGCCGTAGAGCGTGTCCCAGACGAGGGCGGCGGCGTTGCGGACGACGTATTGCGTCCCCCAGATCGGGTCGAAATTGGCGAGGTTCGCCTGCGGCACGAAGCGGAGCGTCTTCGCTGCGGCGCCCTGGGACAGCGCGGGCATCGGGAAGGCGGCCAGCGCCGAGGCACCCGCGAAACCTGTGAGCAGAGATCGCCGATCCGTCGAAACCGTCATGGATTGTCCTTCCCGATCTTCTATGGAACGGGCGCAGCATGCATCGTGCCAAGAAGGCGTACAAGCGGGCTGGCGGGCGGATTGATCCGGCGCAAGGAGCGGACGAATGAAGGCGGACGAAGCAACGGAATTCATGGACCGGGATCGGGAAACCGACCGCTTCAAGCAGCGCTGTGCGATCGTGATCGCGCTCTTCGCGATGCTCCTCGCCGTGACGGGGCTCGGCGGCAACAACGCCACCAAGGAAGCCTTGAACGCGAATATTCAAGCCGCGAACCTGTACAACTTCTTCCAGGCCAAGAACGTCAGACAAACCACCTTCGCGCTCGCGGCCGATTCCTTCGAACTCGCATTCCTGAATGATCCGGCTCTCGCCGAAGGCGCCAAGGCCGCCCTCCGTACGAAGCTCGAGCAGTATCGCAAGACGATCGCCCGCTACGAGAGCGAGCCCGACACGCAGGAGGGCAAGAAGGAGCTGATCGCTCGCGCCAAGGCCGAGGATGCCCGCCGGGACCACGCGTTGAAGCAGGATCCGTATTTCGATTACGCCGAGGCGTTGCTGCAGATCGCGATCGTGCTCATCTCGGTCGCGATCGTGGCCGAGATCGCCTGGCTCGCCTTCGTCGGCGGCGCGATGGGCATCGTCGGCGCACTCCTGATGGTGAACGGGTTCCTGCTGCTGGTCGAGGTGCCGTTCCTGGCTTGAACGCGCCTTGGTTTAGCTGGGGGGAGAGGGGGCAACTCCGATGACGACGCTGCTGGACGAGGCCTTCGAGGTGCTGGGCCGCATGCCGCCCGATGCCCAGGATGACATCGCCCGAGCGCTGCTCGGAATGGCCCAGGACGAGGGCCCGGTGGATATCGAGCCAGAGCACGCTGCCGCCGTCAGGGAAGGGATTGCGCAAGCGGAGCGAGGCGAGTTCTCGCCACTCACGCCCGAACAGGCCATAGCGGCTGCCTTCCACCGCTACGAGCGTTGAAGGTCCGCCTCACGGTCCAGGCCGAAGCAGACCTCGGTCGTATTGCATCGTATCTGCACAGTCGCAGGCCGCACGTCGCGTCGAAGCACAGCTTCAGGCTGCCTTCCGCCTCCTTGAAGCCTTCCCGTTTGCGGGACAGGAGCGGCGGGAAGGCGTTCGCCGATATGCATTGACCCGGTACCCGTACGTGATCTTCTACGGGCTCGACGCGACCGCCGGAGAGGTGCGGGTCTTCACGATCAGACACGCGGCTCGTCGGCCGGTCGGGTGAGGAGCCGCTGCGCTACGCCGGGTGCCACCACCTTCCGCCGAGCACCACACCTTCGCTCGTCAGTCGCTGCGTCCCTTCCAGATGCTCGCCCAAGACGTCGACATAGTCGAAGCGGCCCTCGGCCAGGCGCAGCACCGTCGCGTCGCCGACCCCGCCCGGCGTCAGCGTGCCGAGTTCCGGCCGCTTGATCGCCATCGCGGCGTTGACGGTCGAGGAGGCGATCACCCGGTCGAGCGGCATGCCGAGGCAGAGGAACTTCGACAGCGTGGTGACCTGGTCGAAGGCCGGGCCGTCGATGCAGAGGGTGTGGACGTCCGACGAGATCGTGTCCGGCTCGAAGCCGTTGGCCAGCATGGCGCGTGCCGTCCTGAAGGCGAAGGATCCCTTGCCGTGGCCGATGTCGAAGAGAACGCCTCGGCGCCGGGCGTCCAGCACCGCGTCCTTGACCCGGCCCTGCCCGGTGATGGGGGCGTTCGGGAAGGGCCGGAAGGCGTGGGTCAGGACGTCGCCAGGCCGCAGCATGGCCAGCACCTCCTCGTAGGAGGGCGGCGGATGGTCGATATGGGCCATCACAGGCATGCCGATCTCCTCGGCCACCTGGATCGCGATGTTGAGCGGCACGGTCCCGGATGTGCCCGACGCATGCAGGCCGACCCGGACCTTGATCCCGACGATGAGGTCGCGGTTGGCATCCGCCACCTCGGCACAGTCGACCGGGTTCATCAGCGTGAGTTCGCGGCTCTCGCCCACCATCACGCGCTTGTCGAAGCCGTAGATGCCGGCATGCGAGACGTGCAGGTAGGCGAGGATGCGGACCTGCGACGGCTCGATGACGTGCTTCCGGAAGCCCATCCAGTTGCCGGGTCCGGCCGAGCCCGTGTCGATCGCAGTCGTCACGCCGCTCGTGCGGCAGAATTCCTCGGCGTCGATGCCGAGCGAGGTCCCGCCCCAATAGACGTGGGTGTGAAGATCGATCAGCCCGGGCACGACGAGGAGGCCGGCGACGTCGCGGCTCACGGTCGCTTCACCGAGATTGCGGCCGATCTTCGCCACCTTGCCGCCGGAGAAGGCGATGTCGGTGATCTCGTCGATCTGCTGCGACGGGTCGATCACGCGTCCGCCCGTCAGGATGAGGTCGTAGGTCAAGCGTCGTCCTCCGGCCTCAAGCCGCTGAATCCAGTGCGCGACGAACTGCCTCCGGCTCCCGGTCGATGACCCGCAAGAGGGCCCGAACGGCTGCGTCCGGACGTCGTCGGCCCTGTTCGTAGGCCTCGATCGTTCGCGCGGAAATCCCAAATACGCGCTCGAAATCCTTTGTGGACTTCGCGACCTTGCGGCGGATGGCCTGAACCCGCTCCGGCGTCAGTCCATCCGGTTCCGCGATGTAGGTCGCGGCTGAGCCTTCGCCTCGAATGTGCGCGCCGAGTTCGGTGAGCGCCTCCTCGACGTCCATTCCGATCCGCGACCGCCCCTCGGATTTCATGGAAACTCTCCCGAACCCAGTCCGTCGAGCACCCGGAGGATCGCCTTGCGATCACCGGGCGTGAGGTCGCCCTTCTCGCTTTTCGGATAGGCCGTCAGCATGGCCAGCACATCGTCGCGAATGAGGACGAGGTAGATGGCCCGGCCGCCGCCGCTCTTGCCTGTTCCGCGCCGGGCAAAGCGCGCCTTCCGGACGCCCCGAAGACCCCGGACCACGGGATGGGCTGAGGGCGCGGCAAGGATCGCCGCCTCGATGGCGCCCATCTCGACCTCATCCAGACCCATGTCTGCCATCGCCCGCAAATACGGCTTCAAGCGTATGACTTTCACCCGGGCAGCTTACGCGCTCGCGACCACTTCGCCCAGCCCCAGCCAGCGCGCCATCTCGCCCAACTCCGCGGTGAGCGCGTCCAGTATCTCGGCCGAGTCCCCTGCCCCGGGCTCGAGGTGGACTGACTGCACGAGGAGCCGCCCGGCCTGCCGGTCGGCCTTGAGGTCGACCCTGGCCACGAGGCGCTCGCCGAACAGGAAGGGCAGCACGTAATAGCCGTGCTCCCGCTTGTGGGCGGGGGTGTAGATCTCGAGCCGGTAGCGGAAGCCGAACAGCCGCTCGGTGCGGCTGCGCTCCCAGACCAGCGGGTCGAAGGGGGAGACGAGCGCGCGCGCCTCGATCCGGCGCGGGATCGCGGCCGCCGGATCGAGATAGGCCGGAGCGGACCAGCCCTCGACCGCGGCGGGCAGGAGATCGCCGGCCTCGACCAGCGCCGCCACGGCGGCCTTGGACGAGGCCGGGTCCAGGCGAAAGTAGTCTCGCAGATCCGGCTCGGTCGCGATCCCGAGCGCGCGGGCGGCGACGGCCATCAACCGACGATGGGCCTCGGCCGGTTCCGGAGTCGGCTGCGCGATCACCTCGGCCGGAAAGACGCGCTCGGGCAGGTCGTAGATGCGGGCGAAGCTGCGGCGCGTCCGGGTGGTGAGGAGACCGGCCCAGAACAGCCATTCCAGCGCACGCTTCGCGTCGGTCCAGCCCCACCAGCCGCCCCGAAGCTCATCGGGGCGCCGATTGCCTTCGAGATCCGCGGCCGTGAGCGGGCCTCTCGTCTCGACCTCGCGCAAGACTTCGTCGATGAAGGGCCGCCGCTCCGCCCCGAACCGGGCGAGCCCGCCATAGATGCCGCGCCCGGCCCGCGCCTCCTCCATCCGCCAGCGGAAGGCCGGCTCCAGGTCGATCCGGATCAGCGACGCCTCGTGGCCCCAATATTCGAACAGCGTGCGGTGCCGTCTACCGTAAGCCGCGCGGTCGAGCAGGGCGGGATCGTAGGGCCCAAGACGGGAGAAGGCCGGCACGTAATGCGCGCGCGCCAGGACGTTGACGGAATCGATCTGGAGCAGGCCGAGCCGACCCACCACCCGGGCCAGGTGGCGCGCGGTCGGCCGCTCGACACGGCCATCGCGAAAGCCGGACGCGGCAAGCGCGATCCTCCGCGCCTCAGCCGCCGAGAACCGCGCGCGGCGCCTGTCCGTCAGGCCCGGGGCCACCCGCGCCGGCCGCTCAGCCGAGCTGGACGGCGTTCGGTGCGAAGAACCGGGACAGACGCTCCATCCGCTCGGCCGATTGGTTCAGCGCCTCCGCGAACTGGCGCTCGGCCTTGTCGGAGCGATCGCTGTTCGCGGCGGCGACCGCCCTCATAGCGGCGACCTCCCCTTCGAGCGCCTCGACGCGCCGCTTCGTCTCGGCGAGTTCGTCCGCCGTCATCAGGGCGGCCATGACGTGCAGGCGCATGTCGCCGATCTCTCCGAAGGTGCCGCGCATTTCGGTGATGCGGGCGTCGAAGGCGCTGGCCAGCGCCTCCAAATGGCGCTCCTCGCCGTCGCCGCAGGCCATGCGGTAGGAGCGGCCCGCGATCGTGACCTGGACATGGGCCATGGCTCAGCCCCTCGCGTCGGGGCCGGAGGACGGGCCCGCGCCGCCCTCGGCGCGCGCCAGCACCTCCCGGAGGGTGCCGATCGCCGTTCCGACCCGCTGGCCGACATGGGTCGTCACCGCCTCGACCCGGATCAGGCGCGCCGTCGCGCTCTCGAGCTCGGTGGCAAGCCTCGCGCGGTCATCCTGCATCACGCCGAGCTCCGTCTCGATGTCGCTCCGCCGGACCTCGCTATCCATGTAGCGGCCGACCGCAGCCTCGAGCTGCCCGAGCGCGGCCTGCCATCGTCCCATCGCGTCCGCGAGTTCCGGACCCATCGCGACCTCCGCGCCCCAGAGGGCCGATGTAGCCCGCGCGGTTTGATTTGCGAAGCGGCGCTTGTTAAGTCCCGCGCCGACTGCTCCCGGCCGCAGCGACCCGCCGCGGGCGCTTTCCGGAATCGAACCTTGTCCAAGCCCGAAGAGACCGCCGGCATCGCCCATTCCAAGCTCGCGGGCGCCGTCAGGGCCCTCTCGATGGACGGGGTGGAAAAGGCGAAATCCGGCCACCCCGGCCTGCCCCTTGGGGCGGCGGACATCGTGACCGTCCTCTACACGCGCTTCCTGAAATACGACGCCGCCGATCCCGACTGGCCGGACCGCGATCGGTTCGTGCTCTCGGCGGGCCATGGCTCGATGCTGCTCTACTCGCTGCTCTACCTCACGGGCGTCGAGGACATGACCATCGACGAGCTGAAACGTTTCCGCCAGCTCGATTCGAAGACGCCGGGCCACCCCGAGCATTTCATGACCAGGGGCATCGAGACGACGACCGGTCCGCTCGGCCAGGGCCTCGCGACCTCGGTCGGGATGGCGATCGCCGAGCGCATGCTGGCCGCCGAATACGGCCCCGAGATCTGCGACCACCACACCTACGTGCTGTGCTCGGACGGCGACCTGATGGAGGGCGTCTCGCAGGAGGCGATCGCTCTCGCGGGGCATCTGAAGCTGTCGCGGCTGATCGTGTTCCACGACGACAACCACATCTCGATCGACGGACCGCTGAGCCTCGCCGATTCCGTCGACCAGCCGAAGCGTTTCGAGAGCGCCGGCTGGCGGGCCGAGCGCATCGACGGCCACGATCCCGAGGCGATCGCGGCCGCGATCCTGCGCGCACAGGAATCCGACCGGCCGAGCCTGATCGCATGCCGGACGACCATCGGCTACGGCGCGCCAAAGAAGGCCGGCACCTCGAAGGCGCATGGCGAGCCGCTCGGGGCCGAGGACCTGGCCGGCGCCAAGGCCGCGATCGGCTGGACGGCGCCGCCCTTCGAGGTCCCGGACGACATCCTCTCGGCCTGGCGGGACGCCGGCCGGCGCGGGGCGGCGGAGCGCGAAGGCTGGCTGAAGCGCGCCGACGCGATGGAGCCGCATGCCAAGAGCGAGTTCGCCCGCCGCATGGCCTGGAAGCTGCCGGAGGCCCTCGAACCGGCGATCGCCTCCTTGAAGGAGCGCCTCGTCGCGAACCCGGAGAGCGTGGCGACCCGGAAGGCGAGCGAGATCGCCCTCGAGGCGATCACGGCCGTGATGCCGGAACTCGTCCTCGGTTCGGCCGACCTCACGCCTTCGAACAACACGAAGACCAAGGCCGCGATCGAGGTCACCCCGGGCAACTTCGCCGGCCATTACATCCATTACGGTATCCGCGAGCACGGCATGTGCGCGGCCATGAACGGAATCACGCTGCATGGCGGCTACCGGACCGGTGGCGCGACCTTCATGGTCTTTACCGACTATGCCCGCCCGGCCATCCGGATCGCAGCGTTGTCCGGCGTTCCGGTCGTCTACATCATGACGCACGATTCGATCGGCCTCGGCGAGGACGGCCCGACGCATCAGCCCGTGGAGCACCTGGCGGCGCTCCGGGCGATTCCGAACCTGCACGTCTTCCGTCCCGCGGACGTCGTCGAGACGGCCGAGTGCTGGCAGCTCGCGCTGGAGCGGACCGACGGCCCGAGCCTTCTCGCGCTCACGCGTCAGAACCTGCGGCAGGTCCGGACAGCGGCCGTCGCGGGTAATTCCTGCGCGATCGGCGCCTATGAGCTGCTGCCTGCCGAGAACGCGGTCGCGACCATCTTCGCCTCCGGTTCCGAGGTCGAGATCGCGCTCGACGGAGCGAAGCTCCTCGGCGAGCGCGGGATCGCGGCCCGGGTCGTCTCGGTGCCGTCCCTCGACCTGTTCCTGGAACAGCCCGACGAGGTCCGGCGGTCACTCATCGGCACGGCCCCGATCCGGATCGCCGTCGAGGCGGCCGTGCGCTTCGGATGGGACGCCGTGATCGGCGACGAAGGCCTCTTCGTCGGCATGAAGGGTTTCGGCGCGAGCGCGCCCTACAAGGACCTGTACCGGCATTTCGGCATCACGGCCGAAGCGGTGGCGGATCGGGTGGCAAGATCCCATAATCAACGTGGCGGCTGATCCGCGCCCATTCGAGGTGGCGGGCGGCGAGTGGAGGACGAGATGACGGTCAAGGTCGCGATCAACGGGTTCGGGCGCATCGGGCGCAACATCCTGCGCGCCATCCTCGAAAGCGGCCGGACCGACATCGAGGTGGTCTCCGTCAATGATCTCGGCCCGGTCGAGACCAACGCCCACCTGCTCCGCTTCGATTCCGTGCACGGCCGCTATGCGGGCAAGGTCGAGGTCGACGGCGACTACCTGGTGGTGGACGGGCACCGCATCCGGGTCACGTCCATCAAAAACCCGGCAGAGCTGCCGCACCGCGAGCTCGGCGTCGACATCGCCCTCGAATGCACCGGCATCTTCACGTCGAAGGAGAAGGCCAAGGCCCATCTCGACGCGGGCGCGAAGAAGGTGCTCGTCTCGGCTCCGGCGGATGGCGCGGACCTCACGGTCGTCTACGGCGTCAATCACGACAAGCTCACGCGCGACCACCTGATCGTCTCGAACGGCTCCTGCACGACGAATTGCCTCGCCCCGGTCGCCAAGGTTCTGAACGACCTCGTCGGTATCGAGCGCGGCTACATGACGACGGTGCATTCCTACACGGGCGACCAGCCGACGCTCGATACGATGCACAAGGACCTCTACCGCGGCCGCGCTGCCGCCCTCTCGGCGATCCCCACCTCGACCGGCGCCGCGAAGGCCATCGGGCTCGTGCTGCCTGAGCTCAAGGGCAAGCTCGACGGCTCGGCGATCCGCATCCCGACGCCGAACGTGTCCATGATCGACCTCAAGATCGTGGCGAAACGGGCCACGTCCGCCGAGGAGGTGAACGAGGCGATGAAGCGCGCCTCCGGCCAGGAACTGAAGGGCGTGCTCGGCTACACCGACCAGCCGAACGTCTCGAGTGACTTCAACCACGACCCGCATTCCTCGATCTTCCACATGGACCAGACCAAGGTCATCGACGGCACCTTCGTTCGCGTCCTGTCCTGGTACGACAACGAATGGGGCTTCTCGAACCGCATGGCGGACACGGCGGTCGCCATGGCGAAGCTCGGCTGAGTTGCGCCTCGGCGCCCCGAAACCTCGAACGGCAGTAAGCACGATGTCCGACACGATCACGGCGTCCCGCGTCGAGCCCATCGTCGATCCGGGCCCGGGCCCCGACCGGCAGACCCCGCCGTCATTCGGGCCGGCCCCGATGGCCCCGCCATCCTTCCATCCGCCGGAGGCGGCTTCGGTCGGACCGGCGGTAGTCGGTCAGGATCACGGAGGCGAGCGCCCGAGCAGCCTCTCCGACCAGCTCTCCCGTCTCGAGGACAAGACGGCCCGGATCGAGGAAAAGCTCGCCCGCTCCGAAGCCGCGACCCAGCGGGTCGTCGATCGGTTCGAGGCCGCCTCGCACCGGATGAGCGAGGTCGCCCAGCAATCCGACCTCGTCGCGACCCGAGGCGATGCGAAATTCATCGCCCGGCGCGTGCGCGCGCTTCCCGGCTTCTCGGCGCTGGTTCTGACCTCGATCATCACCGCCGTTCTGACGGCCGTCCTGGTCATCGCGATCATGCGCTACCTGCCGGGCGTTCTCGGCCGATGATGGTCCGGACGCTCGACGACGCCGACGTCCGTGGCCGGCGCGTTCTCGTTCGGGTCGACCTGAACGTTCCGATGGAGAATGGCCGGGTCTCGGACGCGACCCGGATCGAACGCATTCTGCCGACGATCCAGGAAATCGCCGGCGAGGGCGGCCGCGTCGTGTTGCTCGCCCATTTCGGCCGGCCGAAGGGTAAACGGACGGTCGAGGACACCTTGCGTCCGGTCGGCGAGGAGCTTGCCCGACATCTCGGCCAGCCCGTCGCCTTCGCCGAAGACTGCGTCGGCGAGCCCGCCGCGCATGCCGTCGCGGCCCTGAAGGATGGAGAGGTTCTCCTCCTGGAAAACACTCGATTTCACGCGGAAGAAGAGAAGAACGATCCCGACTTCGCAAAGCAACTCGCGGCTCTCGGGGACCTCTACGTCAA
This sequence comes from uncultured Enterovirga sp., assembly GCF_964242715.1. Taxonomy (NCBI): domain Bacteria; kingdom Pseudomonadati; phylum Pseudomonadota; class Alphaproteobacteria; order Hyphomicrobiales; family Methylobacteriaceae; genus Enterovirga; species uncultured Enterovirga sp. The sequence continues at coordinate 25,355 of NZ_CAXTAZ010000052.1, read as the reverse complement.
CGACGCCTTCTCGGCCGCGCACCGCGCGCATGCCTCGACCGAGGGCGTGGCCCGTCTCCTGCCCGCCTATGCGGGCCGGACCATGGAGGCGGAACTCGCAGCGCTTTCCAAGGGGCTCGAGGCACCGGAGCATCCCGTGGTCGCGATCGTGGGCGGGGCCAAGGTGTCGACGAAGATCGACCTTTTGGAAAACCTCGTCGGGCGGGTCGACGCCCTCGTCATCGGCGGCGGGATGGCCAACACCTTCCTCAACGCGATCGACATCGGCATCGGCCGGTCGCTCTGCGAGAAGAGCCTCGCGCCGACCGCCCAGCGTATTCTCGAGCGCGCCCGGGAGACCGGATGCGCCATCATCCTGCCCGTCGATGGGGTCGTGGCGAACGAGTTTAAGGCCGGCGCGCCGCACCACACCTACGGCGTCGATGCCATCCCCTCGAACGGCATGATCCTGGATATCGGCTCGCAGTCGGTCGACCGAGTCAAGGCCGCGATCGACGACGCCAAGACGGTGGTCTGGAACGGCCCCCTCGGCGCCTTCGAGATCGCGCCCTTCGACCAGGGGACCGTCGCGGCCGCCCGCCATGCGGCGGCCCGCACCAAGGCCGGCAAGCTCGTCTCGGTCGCGGGCGGTGGCGACACCGTCGCGGCGCTGAACCATGCGGGGGTGGCCCAGGATTTCACATACGTTTCCACCGCCGGCGGGGCGTTCCTGGAATGGCTTGAGGGCAAGTCGCTGCCTGGGGTCGAGGCGTTGAAGACTCGCGGATAAGGCATATGTTTCCGGCGAGCGGCCGGGGCGCCTGCTCGGCATCACGGCCATGACGTTCAGCGTCGTGGCTATGGTTGCTGCTCTTGCTCTGACGCGATCTTTTCTGCCGAGAGCCGGAACGTTTCAGAGTTCAAACTCCGATCCTATCTCATCTTCTCGCCCGAGACCGACCGGAGCTTGATCGCCCGCAACTTAGGATCAAGGTCATTCGTTGGCGCAATCGCCTTCTTCGGAATGGCGATTTGGCTTAAGTACCCCTATTCGTGAAATAGGACCGGAGGGAACAGATGGATGACCACAACGTCCAAAACGCGACGTTCGAGATCCTGAAGGGCATCCAAACGAGCATCGCGGAACTGCGGACGGACATGGACCGGCAATTCGGTGAGGTGGGTCACCGCTTCGGGAAGCTTGAAGACGGCTTGCGGACCGAGTGGCGGAACAACGCTGGCGTATTGGTCATGATGCGCGCGACGGTGGGTCATTTCGAGGAACGGGTCCGAACGCTCGATGACCGGGTCGACGATATGCAGCGCAGGCTCGGCTAGGCCGTCGGCATCAAGGCCGAAGCACGCAAAAAGATAGAGGAACGCCCATGGCCCGCATCACGCTGAGACAGCTTCTCGATCACGCCGCCGAGCACAGCTACGGCGTGCCGGCCTTCAACATCAACAACATGGAACAAGCGCTGGCCATCATGGAGGCCGCGAATGCGGTCGATGCGCCCGTCATCATCCAGGCATCGCGCGGCGCCCGCTCCTACGCGAACGACATCATGCTGAAGCATATGATGGACGCCGTGACGGAGATCTACCCGCACATCCCGGTCTGCGTGCATCTCGACCACGGCAACGAGCCCGCGACCTGCATGACGGCGATCCAGGCGGGCTTCACCTCCGTGATGATGGACGGCTCGCTCAAGGCAGACGGCAAGACGCCGGGCGACTGGGACTACAATGTCAGGGTCACGAAGACCGTGACCGACATGGCCCATCTCGGCGGCATCTCGGTCGAGGGTGAACTGGGCGTGCTCGGCTCGCTCGAGAGCGGCATGGGCGAGGCCGAGGACGGCCACGGGGCGGAAGGCCAGCTCTCCCACGACCAGCTTCTGACGAACCCGGACGAGGCGGTGCGGTTCGTGGCAGAGACCAGGGTCGACGCGCTCGCGATCGCGATGGGGACGAGCCACGGCGCCTACAAATTCACCCGCAAACCCGACGGCGCCGTGCTGGCCATGAACGTGATCGAGGAGATTCACCGGAAGCTGCCGGACACCCACCTCGTGATGCACGGCTCCTCGTCGGTGCCGCAGGAGCTGCAGGACATCATCAACACGTTCGGCGGCGAGATGAAGCCGACCTGGGGGGTCCCGGTCGAGGAGATCCAGCGCGGCATCAAGCATGGCGTGCGCAAGATCAACATCGACACCGACAACCGCATGGCGATGACAGGCCAGATCCGGAAGGTGCTGTCGGAAAACCCCTCCGAATTCGATCCCCGCAAGTATCTGAAGCCCGCCATGACGGCGATGACCGCGCTCTGCCGCCAGCGGCTCGGGGAGTTCAACACCGCGGGCCAAGCGTCGAAGATCAAGCGGGTGCTGACCCCGGCCGCAATGGCTTCGCGCTATGCCAAGGGCGAACTCGATCCGAAGATCGGTGCGGTGACGCGGGCAGCAGCGGAATAGGAATCCGGCGACCTTCCGTCGCCGGATCGCATTCGCGCCGTTTCAACCAGGGCTTCGCCGCCCGGAAAAAGCGACCCAGCGCGCGTCCGGGCTGGATCGCAACGGGAAGCGCGTCGGACTTCTTCGGAGCAGCAACTTTCGCCGTAATCAGGAAGGATGACGGGGCTCGCGTGCATCGCCGCGCCCGATTGCCAAGATGACCGCCACCCCTCCCGATCTTTACCTCGTCACGCCCCTCATCGAGGATGCCGAGGCCTTCGTGCCGGCGCTCCGCGAGGCCTGCGGGGCTGCACCCGTCATGGCCGTGCTGATCCGCCTGGCACCCGCCGACGAGCGGACCCTGCTCCGCCGGGTGAAGATCCTGTCGGCCGCGATCGAGGCGCATGGTGCGGCCGCGATCGTGTCCGATCCCGGTGGCGAGGTCGACCTCGTGGCGCTGGTCACCCGCGGCGGAGCCGATGGCGGCCACGCCTCCGATCCGGAACGGCTGCAGGATCTCTGCGAGCGGCTGAAGGACGGCCGCAACATAGGGGCGGGCGGGCTGGATACAAAGCACGACGCCATGGTGGCGGGCGAACTCGGCGTCGATTACGTGCTCTTCGGGGAGCCCGGCCCGGACGGCCGCATCCCGCCGATCAGCCTCGTGGTCGAGCGCGCCGCCTGGTGGGCCGAGATCTTCCAGAATCCCTGCGTGGCCTATGCGCCGACGATGGACGCCGTGCCGATCCTGGCCGCCACGGGTGCCGAGTTCGTGGCCCTGGGCGAAGCGGTCTGGACTCACGCGGATGGGCCCGCGGCCGCCATGCGGGCGGCTCGGGCGGCCCTGCCGTCGCACCGGGATCGGGCGTCGTGAGACAGTCTCTCGCCCTTCGCTGGGCCTTCGCCATCCTGGCCGGAGCCGGCGCCTACGCGGCAGAAACGGCAACCCTTACGGCCGCGGCCCAGCCCGCCTCCCCGGCCGCACGGCAGATCGATCTCGCCTACGGAGCCTATCAGCGCGGCATGTATCTGACGGCCTACCGCGAGGCGACGGCCCGGCTCGACAAGACGCCCGGCGATGCCGCCGCGATGACCCTCCTCGGCGAACTCTTCAATCAGGGGCTCGCGGTTCGGCCGAACGCGGCGGAGGCAGCAGCCTGGTACCGGCTTGCCGCCGCCCGGGGCGATGCTCACGCCATGGCGACCCTCGGCCTGATGTCGATGGACGGACGCGGCATGCCGCGGGACCTGAGCGCGGGCCGGGCCTGGCTCGAGAAGGCAGCCGCGCAGCGTGAACCGACCGCAGCCTATAACCTCGCCCTCCTGCTGCTGTCGGACGGATCGGACGAGGCGGCCGCCCGGGCAGCACGGCTCCTCGACCTCGCAGCCGAAGCCGAGATCGGAGATGCCCAGCACGCGCTCGGTGTCCTCCTGTCCCGGGGCCAGGCGGGCCTGCCGAAGGATCCCCGCCGGGCCGCCGCGCTCTATCTGCGGGCCGCCCGGAACGGCTCGCTGGCGGGCGGGATCGAATTCGCGATCGTGCAATTCAACGGCGACGGCATCGCGAAGGACGAGACGGAGGCTGCCCGCCACTTCCGGCGCGCGGCGGCACGCGGGAACGCCATCGCCCAGAACCGTCTCGCCAGGCTGTACGCGACAGGCCGCGGCGTGCCGAAAAGCCTCTTGGAAACCGCCGTCTGGCACCTTCTCGCGGTGGGGCAAGGATTGCAGGATCCCTGGCTCGACGACGTCCTCCGTGATCTCTCGACCGAGGAGCGGAAGCGGGCCGAACAGCTCGCCGCGGAGCGCTCGGGCAAGAGCTGATCACGCATCGCGTCGCCGGACCAGGATCAGCGCCCCGTTCCAGGCGAGACAGACCGCAAGCGCCAGCACGAGGGCAAGGCCGGCGCCGAGCGGCACGGCCGCGAGATGGAGCAGCGCCAGCGCCGGGGCGTAGCCCAGCATGCCGGCGAGGCCATGCGACATGATCCCGGCCGTCGCCCGCCCCCCGATCCGGGGCTGGAGGAGGACGACGAGGCTCGAGAATACGACCGGCATCAAGGCCGCGTAGCCGGCGGCCTCCGGACCTAGTGCCTGGCCGACCAGCGTCACCCCCAAGACCACCGCCATCACGGTCACGGCCCGGAAGGCGGTCTCCCACCGCGTCGCCGGCGGCAGCGGCGGCCCGACGTGACGCCGGAGAGGCCGGGTCAAACCGATGCAGGCCAGCGTGATTGCGACGGTCGCGGCGAAGGCGCCCCCGAGCGTCCAGTCGACCTGCGACAGGGCGGCGAGGCTCGCGACCCAGCCGGCCAGCGCCGTGAGGAGCGCCAGCGGCATCGGCAGGCGGCCGGCCACGGCCGCATGGCAGGCGACGAAGATCGAGGTCGCCCCGACCGAGACGAGCGACGTCAGCGCGCTCCGGGCGACGAAGGCCGGCCCGTGGTCGAGCGCCAGGAACAGGTAGGCCGGGCCGGCCGAAACCGGCAGCGTCGCGACCATCGCGCCGAGGAATGGCCCGGTCCGCTGCACGGCGGCCGACGCCGCCACGACCACGCCGGCGGTGACGAGCATCCGGGTGCCGAGGACGAGCAGGGCTGCGGCGGTCATGGGCGGTTCGAGACGGGCATTGGGCGCGGGACCGGGGCGAAGGTCGCGCGTTCGCTTGCGGAAGCCTGCCCCGGGCCGTGTATAGGGGTGGGACGGACCGAAGGCCACGCACGCTCGACATGCTTCAAACCTTCATCCGCGGCCCCCACCGCGCCATCCTCGGCGCCTTTCTCCTCCTCGGCCTCGCCGCTCTTTCCGCGCCTGCCCATGCCCAGTCACCATCCCGCGCGACGGAGGTGGAGAGCCGCGTCGAGGCCCTGCTCGCCCGCATGACGCTGGACGAGAAGGTCGGGCAGCTGAACCTGACGCCGAACAATCCCGCCTTCGACATCGCGGAGATCAGGAACGGCCACGTTGGGGGGGTGCTCGCCTTCACCGAAGCACCGGCGATCACGGCCGCCCAGACTGCCGCCCGGGAATCTCGGCTCGGCATCCCGCTCCTTGTCGGCCTCGACGTTCTGCATGGGCTCCGGACGATGTTCCCGCTCGCGCTTGCGGAATCGGCGAGCTTCGATCCGGCGCTCGCCCGCGCGACGGCCGAGGCGGCGGCCCGGGAGGCCAAGGCCGTCGGTTTCAACTGGACCTTCGCGCCGATGGCGGACCTCGCGCGCGACCCGCGCTGGGGCCGTATCATCGAGGGCTTCGGCGAGGATCCTCTTCTCGGACGGCTCTTCACGGCGGCCCGGGTCGAGGGGTTTCGGGCGGGCGGGCTCGCGACCACGCTGAAGCATTTCGTCGGCTACGGCGCCGCCACCGGCGGACGTGATTACGACGCGACCGAGATCCCGAGGCGGGATCTGTTCGACAGCTATCTACCGCCCTTCCGGGCCGGCATCCTGGCCGGAGCCGAGAGCGTGATGAGCGCCTTCACGACGCTGAACGGCATTCCGGCGACAGCGAGCCGGAACCTCCTCACGGGCATCCTGCGCGAGCGCTGGGGCTGGGATGGGTTCGTGGTCTCCGACTGGTGGGCGATCGTCCAGCTTGTCGATCACGGCGTGGCGGCCAGCCCGGCCGAGGCCGCCATGAAGGCCATCCTCGCCGGGGTCGACATGGACATGGCGGACGGCCTCTACCGCGCGCATCTCGCCCGAGCCGTCCGGGACGGGCTCGTTCCGGAGACGGTCGTGACCGAAGCTGCCCGGCGCGTGCTGCGGGCGAAGTTCCGCATGGGCCTGTTCGAGCAACCTCCCCCGGCCCTGGTCGACAGCCCGGTCCCGAGCGAGGCTTCGCGCGCCCTCTCCCGCCGGGCGGCCCAGGACACCATGGTGCTGCTCCGGAACGTGGGATCGCTGCCGCTCCAGCCCGCATCGGGTCGCCGGATCGCACTTGTGGGAGGTCTTGCCGAGACGCCGAGAGCCCTGGTCGGGCCTCACGAGGCCCTCGCCATCTGGGCTGACGGCATCTCGGCCCGCCAAGGATTGGCCGATCGCGCCGGACGATCGGGCGCCACCCTCGCCTTCTCGCCGGGCTGCGACGCGGCCTGCGGAACGCGGGACGGCTTCGAGGCCGCGATCGAGACCGCGAAGGGCGCCGATCTCGTGATCGCGGTTCTCGGCGAGACGGAGGAGATCACCGGCGAGGGCGGGTCGCGCGCCCACCTGACCCTTCCAGGGCTGCAGGCCGAGCTACTCGCCCGGCTGGTCGAGACCGGCAAGCCGGTCGTGCTCGTGCTCGTCGCCGGCCGGCCGATCGAGCTCGGGCCGATCGTGGACCGGCTCGGCGCGGTCCTGATGGCGTGGTTTCCCGGCACGGAAGGCGGACATGCCTTGGCCGACATCCTGTTCGGCGACGCCGAGCCCTCCGCCAAGCTGCCCGTCTCGTGGCCCCGCACGGTCGGCCAGGTGCCGATCCGCTACGATCGGCTTCCCACGGGGCGCCCGCCCGAAGCGGGCAACCGCTACACGCTCCGCTATAGCGACGAGACGCTCGCGCCGCTTTTCCCCTTCGGTTTCGGCCTCGGCTACACGAGCTTCGCGCTGTCCGACCTCCTGGTCACCACGCCCAGCATTACGAAAAGTGGGGTGCTGGACGTGAAGGTGCGCATCACGAATACCGGCGCCCGGGCCGGCCGCGAGGTGGTGCAGCTCTACGTCCGCCAGCCGGTCGCAAGCGTCAGCCGTCCGCTGCGTCAGCTGAAAGCCTTCGAGAAGGTGGCGCTCTCTCCCGGCGAGAGCCGCATCGTGAGCCTGCGGGTCCCGGCTGCCGAGCTCGGTTACCACGACGACGACGGGTCCTATGTGGTCGAGCCCGGCCCTTTCCAGGTCTTCGTCGGCTCCTCGTCCGATGCGACCCTGTCCGGGGCGTTCGAGGTCACCGACTGACGCCGGGCGAAGCGACCCAGCCGGGCTCGTTCGGCAGCGTCTCGACGCTTCCCTCGTCGCCGGCGACTGCCTCGATCTCGAGCCCGAGAACGAGAAAGCTCCACGATTTCCCGTGCGAATCGAGATTGAGGGACGAGTTCACCCCGCCCTCGAGCGCCGACCGCATGACGAGATTGACCCCGCAGAGATGGTCGACCTCGTAGCGCACCACCTCGCCCCGGATGAGGTCCGGATACGCCGCCTTGACCCGCTCCGGCGTGAGGCTCGCCTTGAGCAGCGGATAATCGGCGGGATCGTAGACGAAGACCGCGACGCTCGACGTGTCGCCCTTGTCGCCTGCCCGGGCATGGGCGATGTCGTAGAGACGGCGCCGGCTCATGCCGCCTCCATCTCGAACCGGGTCGGGACGCGGTCGCGCGCGATCGAGGCCGAATAGGTGACGACCGAGGGCGTGATCGCGCCCCGGTAGCCGCCTCCCCCCGCCGGGCCGCAACAGAGAAGCGACTCGACCTCCCAGAGCAGCGTCTCGGCCTTGTCGCGATCCGTCGAGCGGAGCGCGGCCCGCACCCGCACGTCCTGCGCGTCGGAGGGGTACTCGGTCGCGGTGCCGTGCAGCGAGGAGATCCCGATCAGATCGAGGCGGAGTTTCGCGTCGTTGCCGAGCGTCTCCGCCATCCGCTCTTCGAGAACGTCCCGGGCAAGCCGGGCGCGCGCGCCGGCATTCGGGCCGGCATAGCTGATCCCGCCCTCGGCCAGGTAGCCGCCGTCGAAGCCGACGGTCACCTTCAGCTCGGGCGGGCGCTCGCGCCCCGAACCGCCGGACAGGCGGACGCGGTCGGGCCCGACCTCCTCGATGCCGACGCGGCTGAAATCGGCCGTCACGTCCGGCGTCAGATAGCGGGCCGGATCGTGGACCTCGTAGAGGAGCTGCTCCTTCACGGTCATCGGCGTGACGCACCCGCCCGCGTGGGCGAGCTTGGTGATGACGACGCCCCCGTCAGGGTCGATCTCGGCTATCGGGAAACCGCATTCGGCGAGGCGTGGCACGTCCTTCCGGCCCGGATCGGCGAAATAGCCGCCGGTGATCTGCATGCCGCATTCGAGAAGGTGGCCGGCGAGCGTGCCGGCGCCGAGCCGGGTCCAGTCGTCCTCGGCCCAGCCGTAATGGTTGCGGAGTGGCGCAACCACGAGAGCGGGATCGGAGACCCGGCCCGCGATCACGACGTCGGCCCCCGCCTGGATGGCGGGAAGCAGCGCGTCCGAGCCGATATAGGCGTTGGCCCCGACGAGCTTCAGGCCGACATCGGCGACCGTTCCGCCCTCCCAGAGCGGCGTGTCAGGCGACAGCTGGTCCGTGACCTCGTCGCCGATCACATAGGCGACCTTGAGGCCCGTGAGGCCGAGCTCGCGCGCGATCCGGAGCGTCGCCTCGGCTGCAGCCTTGGGGTTCGCGGCCCCCATATTGGTCACGAGCTTGGTCCCGTGCCGCCGGCAGAGCGGCAGGATGCGGCGCATCCGGCTCTCGAGCTGGGCGTTGTAGCCCTTGCCCGGATTCGCGAGGCGGTCGCGATGCCCGAAGGCGAGCGTGCGCTCGCCCACGCATTCGAAGATGATGACGTCGAGCCGGCCATGCTCGATGAGATCGCAGGCCGGCCCGAGCCGGTCGGCCGAGAACCCGGCCCCGCAGCCGATGCGGATCATGGTGTGGCTCCCGTCGTTCCGGGGCTCGCGAAGCGAGAACCCGGAACCCATGGAAGGGCGCCCGATCGGAACGTTTCCATTTGGTGTCCCGAGCCGTGGATTCCGGGTCTGCGCAGCATCACTGCGTGCTGCAGCGCGCCCGGAATGACGGAGTGAGGCCTGAAAAGCACGGCTCTCAGTCTCCCGGCAGCCCGTGCGCCTCCGGGAAGAACAGCTGCTTCCAATCGGTCACCGGCGTCTTCACCGTGCCGAGCTTGTTCATGAACTGGACCGTCTTGCCGATCTTCTCCGGTGTCAGCGTGTAGGCCCAGTCCGGATGCGAGATGATCGCTTCGAGCTCCTCCACCGTGTTCTTGCCGCCGGCGAGCTTGAGATAGGTCTGGGCGGCGCGCTTCTTGTCGGCGTTCAGGTACTCGATCGCCTCACGGGTCGCGTCGAGTACCGCCTGGACCGTCTTCGGATTGGCCTTCTTGAACCGCTCGCTCGTGATCAGGGTCGCGGCCGTCGCCCGGCCGCCGAGGATCTCGTAGGACGTCATCACGGTCCGGATGCGCGGGTCCTTCCGCTCCTGCTCGTGGAACGGCGAGGAGGCGAAATGCCCCGTCACCTCCGTGTTGCTGAGGAGCGCCGCCATCGCATCCGGATGACCGAGCGACACGGTCTGGCTGTCGATCCGGTAATGCTCGCCCGGACCCCATTCCTTCTCGGCCTGCATCTGCAGCATGATGGCCTGGGTCGACACCTTCACGGACGGAACCGCGATCTTGTCGGTCGGCCCGAAATCCTTGAGCGACTTCACGTTCGGCGAGCGGGTGTTGAGGTAGAGCGGGTAGGAGCAGATCGCGACGAGGCCTTTCACGTCACCCCGGGTTTTGTCCCACAGCAGCCCGACCGATGGCGTCCCGAGCGCCGTGAACTGGATCGCACCCGAGATCAGGCCCTCGTTCAGGTTCGAAGGCCCGGCGAGCTTCGCCCACACGACCTTCGGCTTCGGGAGGCCGAGCGCGACCGCATGCTTTTCGACGAGGCCGGCCTGCTCCATATACATCATGGGCAGGAAGCTCAGCCCGAATTGCTGGCCGAGCGTGACCTCCGCGACTTCCGCACGGGCCGGAACGGCGCCCAGCGTTGCAAGGCAGGCCAGGGCGGCGATGAAGCGTCGCATGGGTGTCCTCCGGCCGGCTTCTCCCGAACCAGCTTCGACCTGATTAGCCACCTTCGAGACCGAGGTCCACGACATGCGCCCTTGCGCATCGGAACCTTCACGCCATTTCACCTTTGGTGCAGTGCAGCATGAGCAAAGCCGCGGCGCTCACGGGAACAGACATTCATGGCCGGCCTACGCGCGACGACCCTCGACCTGTCCAGCCTCCGCAAACGCTGGCAGGAGGCCGTCCGATCCGGCTCGGTCTCCCTGGCGGACTCTACGGGAGCGGGCAGTACCGCGAAGCTTCAGCCCGTGGCCGGTTTCGGCTCCAATCCGGGTGCCTTGCAGATGTTCACCTACGTGCCGGAGAGCCTGCCGGCTGCGCCCGCCATGGTGGTCGTCCTGCACGGCTGCACGCAGACCGCCGCGGGCTATGCCGTCGGCGCGGGCTGGGATATGCTGGCCGAGCATTACGGGTTCGTTCTCGTCTGCCCGCAGCAGCCCTCTTCCAACAACCCGAAGAGCTGCTTCAACTGGTTCCAGCCCGGCGACACGACGCGGGGCGCGGGCGAGGCGCTGTCGATCCGAGAGATGATCGAGCGCGCCGCGACGGACCACAATGTCGACCGGAGCCGCATCTTCGTCACTGGCCTCTCCGCCGGGGGCGCGATGGCGGCCGTGATGCTCGCGACCTACCCGGAGGTCTTCGCGGGCGGCGGCATCGTCGCCGGGCTTCCCTACGGGGCGGCGGCCAACGTGCAGCAGGCGCTCCATGCCATGTTCCAAGGCGACAACCGCCCGGCTGGGAGCTGGGGCGATCTCGTCCGGGCCGCCTCGCCGCACCACGGACCCTGGCCGCGGCTCTCGATCTGGCACGGCGCCTCGGACGGAACCGTGAAGCCAGGCAACGCCCGCGAGCTCGTCAAACAATGGACCGACGTGCACGGCCTGCCGGCGGTCCCGACCGAAACGGGCGTGGTCGACGGCCACCCGAGGGAGTTGTGGCGCGACGCGTCCGGCCGCGAGGTGCTCGAATCCTTCACCATCGCCGGCATGGGTCACGGTGCGCCGCTCGCGGTCGGCACCGACGACGACAATTACGGGGCGACGGGGCCGTTCCTGCTCGAGGTCGGGATCTCGTCCTCCTACCACATGGCCGCGTTTTGGGGTCTCTTGTCCGAAAGCGATTCGGCGGCTCCGCACCGGCCACGAGCGGTCAGTGCCTCCGCTCCGGCCGGGTCCGTCGCCCTCGTCTCGCCGGATGGCAGCATCGAAATGACCAGGTCGAAGGCGCCTCGCCCTTCGCCGAGTTCCACCGACAAGGTCGGGGCACAGCCGGCGCCGGAGCGGCCGGGCGATGTCGGCGCGATCATCTCGAACGCGCTGCGGGCAGCGGGCCTGATGAAATAGCGCCCGGGAGGCGGGCCGGAGCCAGCGCGGACCGCCTTTCGGAGCATTGACAGACGCGCTCGGCACGGTTCTCTCGCGGCAAAGCACGGGAGGACGCGGAATGAAGGTGTGGACACTTTGGATCGGCGCGGCGACGCTTGCGCTCGCCCCTTCTCTCGCCGAGGCGCAAAGCGCGGCGAAACCGGTCAAGATCGGGATCCTGAACGACCAATCCGGCGTCTATGCCGATTACGGCGGCAAGTGGTCCGTCGAGGCAGCCCGGATGGCAATCGCCGATTTCGGCGGCTCGGTCCTGGGCAAGCCGATCGAAATCGTCTCGGCCGACCACCAGAACAAGCCCGACATCGCCTCGAACATCGCCCGGCAATGGTATGACGTCGACGGCGTCGACGCGATCATGGAGCTGACGACGTCTTCCGTCGCGCTCGCCGTCCAGCAATTGTCGAAGGACAAGAAGAAGATCACGATGGTGAGCGGAGCGGCCACCTCCGACCTCACCGGCAAGGCTTGCACGCCCTACGGCTTCCACTGGGCTTTCGACACGCACGCGCTCGCGGTCGGGACCGGCGGCTCGCTCGTCGAGACCGGCGGCGACAGCTGGTTCTTCCTCACCGCGGATTACGCCTTCGGCTATTCGCTCGAGTCCGACACCGCGAAATACGTGACCTCGAAGGGCGGCAAGGTCCTGGGCCAGGTTCGCCACCCGCTCGCCGCCTCCGATTATTCCTCGTTCCTGCTCCAGGCGCAGGCCTCGAAGGCGAAGATCATCGGCCTCGCCAATGCCGGGGCGGACACCAACAATTCGATCAAGCAGGCGGCCGAGTTCGGCATCGTCCAGAGCGGGCAGCGTCTCGCCGCGCTCCTCTTCACCCTCTCCGAGGTGCATGGGCTCGGTCTGCAGGCCGCCCAGGGCCTCGTCCTGACTGAAGGCTTCTATTGGGACATGGACGACCAGACCCGCGGCTTCGGCAAGCGCTTCATGGAGAAGACCGGCCGCATGCCGAACATGATCCAGGCGGGCACCTATTCGTCCGTCCTGCAATACCTGAAGGCCGTGAAGGCGGTCGGCTCGACGGATGCCGATGCCGTGTCGAAGATGCTGAAGGAGATGCCCGTCGACGACCTGTTCGCGAAGGGCGGCAAGGTCCTCCAGAACGGCCGCATGGTGCACGACGTCTATCTCTTCGAGGTTAAGAAGCCGTCGGAATCCAAGACTGCGTGGGACTATTACAAGCAGCTCGCGACCATCAAGGGCGACCAGGCCTTCCCGACCGCGAAGAACAGCGGCTGCCCCCTCACGCAGTGAGCGTCAGTCCCTTGATCACGGTCCGGTCAACAACCGGAACGTGCCGCATCGCGTCTCGTTGAGCCGCATTCGGAAGGCCGAGGGCCTGCCAGGTTCGGAGATTGACGATGGTCGACACGGCAAAGATCAAGGAACATGCCGAGGTTCTCGGTTCGGACGGGCTGCATGTCGGGACGGTCGACCACCTCGACGGACAGCGCATCAAGCTGACCAAGACCGATCCGGACGCGGGCGGCGAGCACCATTACATTCACGTCGATTCCATCGCTTCGGTCGACGAGCAGGCGGTCCGGCTGAACCGGACCGCTGCCGAAGCCAAGGACGAATGGGGCGTGGAATCCGTCGGCTGAGCGAGGCCTCGCGGGCGCGCAGGGAGGGGCGACGGTGAGGCCGCCCCTCCCTCACTTTATCAGGGGAGCTGGCAAAGATGACGGACGCCATCATAGCCGAGATAGGTCCCGCTCGCCGGGTCGAAGGACCGGTATTTCTGCGAGCAGTAAGCGACGGCGTTGCCGGAATAGGCCATCGGAGGCGGAGGTGCGGCCTGCGCGGCGAGCGCGCCTCCGAGGATGGCGCCGGTCGCTAGCCCGAGCCCCAACCCGGGACCGAAGCCGCCGCCACGCCGGCCGTAGCCGCGATAACCGTATGGGCGTCCGTACCCACCGCGTCGGAAGCCGCCTCGATGGCCGAAGCCGCCGCGGCGACCGCGGAACTGGGCGAAGGTGACCGGCACCGCTTCGGTCGAGACGATCTTGCGCGCAATATCCAGCGGAGCTGCCGTCGCGGTGATAGGGGCGACGCTTATGGCGCCGAACGCTGCCCCAGCGGCGACAATGGTTCGAAACAGAGTCATATCGGTTGATCCCTCGATGAGACACGCTCCCGAAAGAGCCTGTATCGACAACATGACCTTACGGGATGTGTTCCGATTGATGGCATGAACGGTAGATTACGGTTCGTTCACGATGGGACATCGAGCTCGGCTGAGCTCGATGACAACTCTGACCGCCCGAAAATTGCCGCCACTCTACTGTTCTTGTCTTTCCCGGATCGTTCGGTCGCCGTCCTAGCTCAATCCGCCGTGGATGCCTCGGCCAGTTCGAAGCCGTCGAGCCGCCGGGCGGCATCCGCGATCATGCGTTCGTCCACATTGGCGAAGGCCAGGCGGAGATGGTTCTCCTGACCGGGCCCGAAGGCGGCGCCCGGCAGAGTCACGATGCCGCGCTCGGCCGCGAGTTCCTCGGCGACCTGCCAGGACGTTCGGCCCGGAAAGGGGTGTCGCAAATAGGCGAAATAGGCGCCCTGCGCATCGACCCGCCAGCCCTCGGCCGCCGCAAAGGCGTGGCGGCAGGCCTCGGCCCTCCGGTTCATCACGCCACGGTTCTCGTCCCGCCACGGGCGGAGCGCGTCGATGGCCCAGGCGAGGCCCGCCTGGCCGACACGCGGTGCACAGATCTGCAGACAATCGAGGATCTTCGTGAGGTCCGGCATCAGGGCGGCGCCGGCCACGATGGCGCCCGCCCGGAAGCCCGGGACGCAATAGCTCTTCGAGAAGCTGTAGAGCTGGATCACATGATCCTGCCACGGGCCCGCGAAGAGCGCGTGCGGACGACCCGCATCGGCGGCGCGGAAATCGCGGTAGGTCTCGTCGACGACGAGCATGATGCCGCGGCGACGGCAGAGGTCGGCGAAGCCCGCGATCACGTCGGGCGGGTAGACGGCCCCCGTCGGGTTGTTCGGCGTGACGAGGAGAAGCGCCCGGACGCGGTCGTCGAGGAGGCGCTCGGCCTCCGCCGGGTCGGGCACGAAGCCGGTCTCCGGCCGGCACGGGATGGGCAGGATATCGATGCTAAGAAGGCGGGCATTCATTTGGTGGTTGAAATACCAGGGCGTCGGCAGCGCCACGGCATCGCCGGCCCGGGCCAGGAGCAGCGTGATCGCGAAAGAAGCCATGTTGGCCCCCGTCGTGATCGCGACCTCGTCGGCATCGACCCGCCCGCCGTAGAGGGACGAGACCTCGGCCGCGTAGCTTTCGCGGAGCGCAAGGTCGCCCGTGATGTGGCCGTAACTGTAGCTGCCCGGCTCGCCGGCAGCCCCGCTGAGATGGCGGACGAGGTCGGGATGCGGCGGATAGCCGGGAACGGCCTGGGTCAGGTCGAGCAGCGGCCCGTGGCGCCCGTCATAGCGCGCCGCCCAGGAGCGCGCCTCGGGGATCGGCGGCGAGGCGACCGCCGCGACATGCGGGTTCACGCCGCCCACCGGATCGGCCCGTCGGGCCGTGCGCTCCTCACCGAAAGCTGGACCGGCCAGGTGGGTCAGTCTTTCGCCCGTTCGACGTAGGAGCCGTCCGCCGTCTGCACGACGATGCGGGTGCCGGTCGCGATATGGGGAGGCACCATCGTCCGCATGCCGTTCGCCAGCATGGCGGGCTTGTAGGAGGACGAGGCCGTCTGGCCCTTCATCGTCGGCTCGGTCGAGGTGATCTCGAGGGTGACGCGGGCTGGCAGTTCGATGGCGATCGGCGTGCCGTTATAGACTGACAGGTTGCAGGCCATCCCCTCCTGAAGGTAGGCCGCGCCGTCCCCGATCACCTCTTTCGGGACGGCAAGCTGGTCGAAGGTCTCCGGGTTCATGAAATGAAACCCGTCCGAATCCTGGTAGAGGAAGGTGTGCTCGCGATCTTCGACGAAGGCGCGCTCGACCTGCTCCGTCGTGCGGTAGCGTTCCGCCACCTTCACGCCGTCCGACATGCGTCTCATGTCGAGCTGGGTCACCGGCGTGCCCTTGCCGGGATGGATATTCTCGGCCGTGACGATCACGTAGAGCTTGCCGTCGACCTCGACGACGTTGCCCTTGCGGAGGGTGGACGCGATGACCTTCACGTTCGTGACTTTCCCGATCGATACTGCGGACGGCGCGGCGCTGCGGGCCGCGTGGCGTCCGGCCGGACTAGCCGATCTCGGCCAAGCGCGCCAGTTATCCCGCCGCAATGTCCTGGAGGCGGCCCGGTGACAGAGGTGATCCGGATCGGCGGGCTCGAATTGCGCTTCCTCCGGAGCAAGCACGAGACCGGCGGCAGCCTCGACCTGTTCGAGATGACCGTGCCGCCGACGGGCCGCATGCCCGTGCCTCACCATCACCGGGACTGGGAAGAGACCGTCTACGGCCTGTCCGGTCGACTCGGCTTCACGGTCGACGGCGAGCGACGCGAGATCGGGCCCGGCGACACCCTCTTCATCCCGCGCGGGGTCGTGCACGGCTTCGCCAATGACAGCGGCGAGCCGGCGACTTGCCTGACGATCCTCACCCCGGGCGTTCTCGGGCCGGAATATTTCCGCGAGCTGGCCGCGCTGGTGGCGGCCGGCCCGCCCGATCCCGAACGGATGCGGGAGGTGATGCTGCGGCACGGGCTCGTGCCCGCTCCCTCATGACGCGATGGTGGGACCGCTCCGTCCATCTCGATCGCCGCCCGCGCCTGCTGCTGCGAAACCGCATCGTCGCCGCCATCAGGGCCTGGTTCGCGGACCGTGATTTCGTCGAGGTGGATCCGGCGGCGCTGCAGGTATCGCCCGGCAACGAAACCCATCTCCACGCCTTCTCGACCGAGGCGGTCGCACCCGACGGCGGCCGGATGCCGCTGCACCTTCACACCTCGCCGGAATTCGCGCTGAAGAAGCTGCTCGCCGCCGGCGAGCCACGGCTCTTCGCGCTACCGCATGTCTACCGCAACCGGGAGCGCGGCCGGCTACACCATCCCGAATTCACGATGCTGGAATGGTATCGGGCCGGAGAGCCCTATAGGGCCGTGATCGAGGACGGCATTGCCCTGGTCCGGCTCGCGGCCGAGGAAGCGGGGCGCTCGCGTCTCGAGTTCCGCGGCCGGACCTGCGATCCCCAAGCGGAGCCCGAGCGGATCGCCGTGGCCGAAGCCTTTGCGCGCTTTGCCGGGATCGACCTTGCGGCCACGATGTCGGCGATCGGAGAGCCGGATGCGGACGCGCTCATGCGATGCTGCCGGGCAGCCGGCATCCGGGTCGCAGCCGACGACACCTGGTCCGATTTGTTCTCGCGCGTCCTCGTCGAGAAGGTGGAGCCGCATCTCGGCCTCAAACGCCCGACGATCCTCGACCGCTACCCGGTCGAGGAGGCCGCCCTCGCCCGGCGCACGCCGGACGACCCGCGTTTCGCCGAGCGGTTCGAGCTCTATGTCTGCGGCATCGAACTCGCGAACGGCTTCGGCGAGCTGACCGATCCCGTCGAGCAAAGCCGCCGCTTCAGCGCGGCGATGGACGAGCGCCAGCGCATCTACGGCGAACGCTACCCGGTCGACGAAGACTTCCTGCAGGCGCTCGCCGCGATGCCGGAAGCGTCCGGCGTGGCGCTCGGGCTCGACCGCCTCGTGATGCTGGCCGTGGGAGCCGAGCGCGTGGAGGACGTGATCTGGACACCGGTCGCGTAACCGGCCGATCGGACGTCGGCTTGCGCCCGGCCCGGAACCCACGCACAAGCGCCGCGGTCCAGGCTCGAACCAGATCACCTGATCCTGGTATCCCGTGCGAGACGTGATCCCGTTCCGGACTTTCGCATTGGACCCCTGCCACCACACGCTACGCTCGATCGACGACCTTGCCGGCAGGGGCATGGTCCGCCCGGACCAGCTGCCCGCGCTCGACCAGGTCGCTTCGCGCTATGCCGTCGCGATCACGCCGGCGATGGCCGAGCTCATCCAGGCGGGCGTCGGCGACGATCCGATCGCCCGGCAATTCGTCCCGAGCGAGGCCGAGCTGGACACCCTGCCACATGAACGCGCGGACCCGATCGGCGACGAGGCGCACAGCCCGGTCGAGGGCATCGTGCACCGCTATCCGGACCGGGTGCTGCTGAAGCCGGTCCATGTCTGCGCCGTCTATTGCCGCTTCTGCTTTCGCCGCGAGAGCGTGGGGCCCGGGAAGGCGCAGGCCCTGTCACCCGCGGCGCTCGGCCGGGCGCTAGACTACATCCGGAGCCGGCCCGAAATCTGGGAGGTGATCCTCACGGGCGGCGATCCGCTCGTCATGTCTCCGCGCCGGCTGGGCGGGATCATGGCCGCGCTCGCGGCCATTCCTCACGTCAAGATCGTCCGCCTGCACACGCGGGTGCCGGTCGTCGATCCGGAGCAAGTCACGCCGGCGCTCGTCCGGGCGCTTCGCGTTCCAGGCGCGACCACCTGGCTCGTCCTGCATGCCAACCATCCCGGCGAACTGACCGAGGCGGCGCGTGGCGCGCTCGACCGGCTCGCGGGAGCCGGCATCCCGCTCCTCAGCCAGTCCGTTCTCTTGCGCGGCGTCAACGACGATCCGGCGACGCTGGAGGCGCTCATGCGCGCCCTCGTCGAGGCACGGGTGAAGCCCTATTACCTCCACCATGGCGACCTCGCGCCGGGCACCTCGCATCTGCGGACCAACATGGCCGAGGGGCGTGCCCTGATGCGCGACCTGCGTGGCCGGGTCTCGGGTCTCTGCCAGCCGGATTACGTCCTCGACATTCCGGGCGGCCACGGCAAGTCGCCGATCGGCCCGGTCTATCTCCGCGAAGACTGCGGAGAGACGGCCGTCGAAGATTGGCGCGGCGTTCGTCATTCCTATCCGCCGAAGTCTCAGCCGTGAGATGGCTCCGCTTCAAGCTGCAGGCCCTCCGCTTCGTGAAGCGGATCGGCGGGGCCGTGATGATCGCGCTCGTGAGGAGCGTCTTCGCCTTCGCGCGCGCGATCGGGCCGGAGCTGTCGAGCAATGTCGGGGCTTTCGTGGCCCGCACCGTCGGGCGGCTCCTGAAGCAGAACCGGATCGCGCTCGTGAATGTCCGGGCCGCCTATCCGGAGGCGAGCGAGGCGGAGGTGCGGGCAATCGTCGACGGCGCCTGGGCCAATCTCGGCCGGACAGGGGCCGAATACGCCCATCTTGCGACCATCTTCGACTACGATCCCGACGCGGCCGAGACAGGCCGGATCGAGGTCGGCGGCGCCGAGCATTTCCTCGCCCTCCGCGACGACGGCCGGGCCGGCATCGTGTTCTCGGCCCATCTCGGCAATTGGGAGCTGCCGGCGATCTGCGCGGCCCGGTTCGGGCTCGAGACGACCGCGATCTTCCGGCCCCCGAACGACCCCGCCATCGCCGCGGTCGTGCAGGAGGTTCGGGCCGGCACGATGGGTGGTCTCGCGGCCTCGACGGGCGGCGGCGCGGCCTATGCGATCTCGGGGGTCCTGGACCGCCAGGGCCATGTCGGCCAGCTGATCGACCAGCATTTTACCCGGGGCGTGGTGGTGGATTTCATGGGCCGGCCGGCGCTCGCGAACCCGCTTCTCGCCAAGCTCGCGCGCCATCACGACGTGCCGGTTCACGGCGCCCGCGTGATCCGCCTTGCCGGCCACCGGTTCCGGCTGGAGATCACGCCGCCCCTCGACCTGCCGCGCGATCCCGACGGGCAGATCAACGTCGCGGGCGCCGTGCAGGCGATGACGCGCGTGGTCGAGGGCTGGGTGAGGGAGCATCCCGAGCAATGGCTCTGGATGCACAGGCGCTGGCGCGTGCCGATCCCGGCCGCCGGTCGGGCGTCGTCCGGGCGGGCATCGGCACCGACCTGAGCGGCCCCACGACGAGGGGCGGGCCGGATCCTCGGCCGCTAAAATGCCCCGAGCTCCGCCTACCCTCGTACAAGGATTCGCCCGCCATGGATTCGGACGAGACCGGGAGCATCGATGAACCGCCGAACCTTCACCGCCGGCCTGGCCGCTTTCTCGTCAGCCGCGATCCTTGCCGGACGAGGCACCACCGCTGCCCCGCGAAAACCGACAGCCGGGAATGACGCCGCCCGAGCCGCGCAACTGATCTCCGCGATCCGGCAGGCAGCGGGCCTGCCCCCCGTCTCCGTCGACCGGAAGCTCACAGCGGCCGCGGAATACCAGGCCAGGAGCGTCGCCGCCGCCGGGAGCCTGTCGCACGGCGATTTCGCAGGCCGCGTCCGCAGCTTCGGCATCGCGGGCGCCGTGGCCGAGAACCTGGCCTACGGCTCGGACGACGTCGCCGGCGCGATCGCGCAATGGCAGGGCTCGGCCCCGCACCAGGCGAACCTGCTGATGGCGGGCGCCCGCCGCATCGGTCTCGGCCGGGCCGACAGCGGGAGCACCCGCTACTGGGCCCTCGTGATCGGATAGGCCGCCGGCCTCTCCCGACCGGGAAGGTCCCGCCCTTCGCGACCGATCACATCCCGGAGAGGCAAGCCCGGCCCAGGAACCCTGCCGGTCCCGGCCCGTTCGCGGGTGACATGACACAGGGGCGATCAGGCCGATGACGGACACCACCGACACGATGTCGAGGCGCAAGCTGATGGGGGCCACGGGCCTCGCGCTCGCCGGCACGGCTTTGTCCGGCCCTGCGCTCGCGGCCGGCACCATCCCGCCCTCCGCGCTCGATGTCGGCCGGGTCGAGGGCGGGCGGGTCGTGTTCCCGAACTGGCGCGGCGAGGCCGACAAGCCGTCCCCGCCTCCCCCGGCACCACTGCCCCCCGACCAGCGCATCGGCTTCGCGATCGTCGGTCTTGGCCGGCTCTCGCTTGAGGAGATCCTGCCCGCCTTCGGGGAGAGCCGGCGCGCGAAGCCCGTCGCGCTCGTGTCGGGCTCGCCCGACAAGGCCCGAACGGTGGCCGGGCAATACGGCATCCGTCCCGATGCGGTCTACGATTACGCCTCCTTCGACCGGATCGCCCAAAATCCCGCGATCCAGGCCGTCTATGTCGTCCTGCCGAATTCCATGCACCACGAGTTCACGATCCGGGCCGCGAAGGCCGGCAAGCACGTGCTCTGCGAGAAGCCGATGGCGATGTCGTCGGCCGAGGCGCGCGAGATGACGGAAGCGTGCCGCGCCGCGAATGTGAAGCTGATGATCGCCTACCGGATCCAGTACGAGCCCTACAACCGCGAGGCGATGCGGCTGATCCGGTCGGGCGAGCTCGGACCGGTCAAGTTCATCGACGCGATCAACACGCAGAGCCAGGGCGATCCCAACCAATGGCGGCACAAGCTCGCCATGGCGGGCGGGGGAGCGCTGCCCGATATCGGCCTCTACTGCCTCAACACGACGCGCGCCTATCTCGGCGAGGAGCCGGTCGAGGTTTTCGCCCGCCAGTGGAGCACGCCGAACGATCCCCGCTTCCACGAGGTCGAGGAGAATGTCGCCTTCATGCTGCGCTTCCCGTCCGGCATCGTCGCGAATTGCTTCACGGGCTACGACGCCCATGACGGCAAGCCGATCCGGGTCCATCTCGAGAAGGCCTGGATCGATATCGAGAACGCCTTTTCGTATCGCGGGCAGCAGATGCGCATCGGCCATCGCGCCGGCCGGAAGGCGGCCGTGGACCAGATCGAGGTCGGGGCCAAGAACCAGTTCGCGCTGGAACTCGACCACTTCGCCCAGTGCATCGCCGAGAACCGGATCCCGCACACGCCCGGCGAGGAGGGCGTGCAGGATCACGTCGTCATGGAGGCGATCTACGAATCCGCCCTAACCGGCGCGCCCGTAACGCTGGCGGAGATCCAGGGGCGGGACACGACGCGCGGACCCGCGCCGACGGAGGGCTGATCAGGCGAAGAGCGGCCCTGCGTCGCTCGCCGCCTTGCCAGGCGGCGGGTCCTCGCGTGCGCCGGTCGCGACGATGAGAAGGGCATCGTCCGGGGCCGGCCGCTGCAGTTGGAGTGCGTCTTCGATCGGTGCGGTGAGCCAGGTCTCGATGTCGGCAGGATCGGTTAGGATCACCGGCATGGCCTTCGGGTGGACCGGGCCGACGACGGCATTCGGCGCGGTGGTCAGGAAGCCGTAGAGCTGGTGGGGGCCCTCGACCGGGTTCGCCTTCGTGCCCCGGATGCCGGTCCAGTGGCACCAGATTCCCGCGAAGGCGAAGACGGGCCGGGTCTCGTCCCGGGCGAACCAGGTCGGCGTTTTCCGTGGCTTCGTGTCGGCATATTCGCAGAAGGCCGTGACCGGGACGATGCAGCGGTTCGCGGGCTTCAGCCACGCCCGCCAATGCGGGCTTTTCGGGTTGCGGATGTTGGTCACCGGAACGCCGCCATAGGCGGGCGGGCAGGGCATGCCCCAGCGCAGCATGGCGAGTTCGCGGATTCCGTCCGGGCCCGTCCGGACCACCGGCGCCATCGAATCCGGGAAGAGGGCCGGCAGCGGCGGCAGGTTGCCGGCGAGGTCGCGCTCGACCCGGAACAGATTGCGGATCGCCTCCTGGTTCGTGGTGACCGAGTAGAGGTTGCACATGGGCCGGTACGCGTCAGTCGACGAGTTCCGGGAAGGGGACGATCGTCGACTTCACGGTCTTCATCGCCATCGCATCCGCCACCGCCCGCGACACGCCGTCCTCGGTGAAGGGGTAGATCGTCTGCATGTCGAAATACGGATACTTGTCGCGGGTGCGGTAGAGCATGTCGACGCCGAGCGGCAGGTCGTTGCCGGTGAAGGCCCAGGAGCCGAGGACGTTCAAGTCCTTCGTGCAGATGCGGTGCCAGTTCGTCTGGATCGAGCCTGCATCGGTGAACTGGCCCATCTCGACATAGGTGCCGCCGTCGCGCAGGAACTCGATCCCTTCCGGGCCCGCACTCGGATGGCCGGAGCAATCCATGACGAGGTCGGCCCCGAAGCCGCCGACGATCTCGCGCACCCGGGCGATGCGGTCCGCCGGGCTCGTCACCTCCTCGATATTCACCGTCGCCTCGGCGCCGAACTTGCGGGCGAGCGCGAGCCGCGGCTCCTCCGGCGCGCCGACGCAGATGACCCGGCCGGCGCCCATCTCCTGTGCGGCGGCGATCGCCAAAATGCCGATCGGGCCGGAGCCCTGGATCACGACCGTGTCGCCCCAGTTGAAGCCGCCGGCCTTCTTGGCGCGGTTGAAGGCCCGCATGCAGGAGGTCATCGGCTCCGAGAGGGCGCCGAGCCGGAGGGACATATCGTCGGGCAGCTTGTAGACCTTGGTGCCGGGCAGCATGTCGAGATCGACATAGACATACTCCGCCCAGCCGCCCCAGAGATGCGGCGCCTTGTCGAAGCCGAGATAGCGCCCGTAATAGACCGGCGTCAGACACTTGTTCGCCGTCTCGGGATAGTGGACGCAGTAATAGCAATGACCGCACGGCATCAGCGGCGGGATCATCACTTTGGAGCCGACATCGAGCGGCTTGCCCATGAAGTCTTCGGTAAGCTCGGCACCCTTCTCGACGATGATGCCGCCGATCTCGTGGCCGAGGGTGAAGGGCCAAGGCAGCGGTTTTGGCCAATGCCCCTTCAGGATGTGCTGGTCGGTGCCGCAGACGCCGCAGGCCCCGACCTGGATCAGCGCCGCCTTCTTCGGAACCTCCGGCCATGCGACGGTCCGGAAGACCGGCTGGGCGCCGGGCCCGGCGAAGGTCGCGACGCGGATATCGTGCTTGCCCATGAGCGTCTCCCAGACAGGCGCGGCTCGTGCCGGCTCTTGCATGTCCCATGCTCCGAGAGGGGCCGCCGGCGCAAGTCGCAAGGGCGAGAGCCATCTTCCGTCCCGGCCATGCATCTCGCGGGTGCAACGAAGATATCGCTTGACGACCTCGGCCACGAGGATCAGTCTTCGTGTCGTCTCACCTGGATGACGCCCGATGCCGGACTGGAGAAACGGACGACATCTGCCACGCTGATCTCCGGATCAGCCGGAAAGGAGGCTCGAATGACGCCACCTCAGCATTTCGCCACGGCGACAGCTGCGGGATAGTTCGGCCCGCAGCCGAGAGGCCCTTGCGAACACGAAGCGGAGGCGACCTCAGGGGCACGGAGCTGCCGTACGGCATCGCTCCTAGCACGCACGCCCCATCTCGGTCGCTTCCGTTTTGTTTGTATGAAGGCTGGTCACGTTCGGCAAAGACATGCCTCCGTCCAGTGTGCGCCGTTGAGCCGGATTCGTGATATGTCGGGACACATCGTGGCCTCGGGCTGAAACGCGCTGCGGCCCACGTCATCGGTATCGAGCTAAGTCATGGACCCTCTGGCCCTAGCGGTTGATCCTTCCCGTCGAACCCGCACGCCTCCCGACGATTTCGCCGACGACATACTGTTGGAAATGGCTAACCTCGGCGAGGGGGACACCCGTGTCCCGGGTACGATATTCGTTTCCACGGCGCTCGGTGCGCACGGACCACGGGTGAAGTGGTATCCGAATGCGCCGGGCCGGGCTGTGCCCTGCCTCATCGTCTCGATCTCGCCCGAGCCCGAGGTTCGAGACGATTTCCTACCGGCCCGAGTCTCGGGTCCCGTTCTTCCTCTGCTGCGAGAGTGGATCAAGCTGAACCACGCCGAGCTGAGGACCTTCTGGGACGAAGGTGAGAGCTGGGATCGTCATCGCGTCGCGCGCTTTCTGGACGCTCTCCGACCGATTTCCCGGTAGCCTGTCATACGATCAGGCCTCCCGGCGTCAGAGGTTGCGCCAACGACCGCGCTGCCAAGATCTCATTCCACCCCGAGTTTCTGCTTCACGAGCGCGTTCACGGCCGCCGGCGCCGCCTTGCCGCCGGTTTCCTTCATCACCTGGCCGACGAACCAGCCGGCGAGGGTGGGCTTGGCCTTGGCCTGCGCGACCTTGTCCGGGTTCGCCGCCATGATCTTGTCCACGGCGGCCTCGATCGCGCCGGTATCGGTGACCTGCCGCATGCCGCGGCTCTCGACGAGGGCGCGGGGATCGACAGGTCCGTCCTTTGCCTCGTTCCAGACGAGTTCGAACAGGTCCTTGGCGATCTTGCCCGAGATCACGCCCTCGCCGATCAGGTCGATGACGGTGCCGAGCTGCGCGGCCGAGACCGGGCTAGCCTCGATGTCCTGGCCCTCGCGATTCAGGCGGCCGAAGAGCTCGTTGATGACCCAGTTCGCGGCGGTCTTGCCGTCGCGCCCGGCCGCCACGGCCTCGAAGTAGTCCGCGGAGGCGCGTTCCGCGACGAGCACGCCGGCATCGTAGGACGAGAGGCCGAAATCTCGGATGAAGCGAGCCTTCTTGGCGTCCGGCAGTTCCGGCAGGCCCTCGGCCAGTGCGTCGACATAAACCTGGTCGAATTCGAGCGGCAGGAGGTCCGGGTCCGGGAAGTAGCGGTAGTCGTGCGCCTCTTCCTTCGAGCGCATCGAGCGGGTCTCGCCCTTCCCGGCATCGAAGAGCCGGGTCTCCTGCGAGATCACGCCGCCATCCTCGATGATCGCGATCTGGCGGCGCGCCTCGTATTCGATCGCCTGGCCGATGAAGCGGATCGAGTTCACGTTCTTGATCTCGCAGCGCGTGCCGAGCGGCTCGCCCGGGCGGCGCACCGACACGTTCACGTCGGCCCGCAGGCTGCCCTTCTCCATGTCGCCGTCGCAGGTGCCGAGATAGCGCAGGAT